>JAFVAM010000085.1 GCA_017480525.1 Bacteroidales bacterium
AACGGTTCGAGCGGCATCCCCGACCTCTCCTTCCTTTGGCGCATCAACCTCTCCCCTCTCCCCGGCATCACCTTCCAGCCCAGCGTCTTTTCCCGCATGCTCCTGGGCGGCAGCGAGGTGCCACTGGCCTTTGTCAATATCCTCGGTGCCGAGCAGACCATTGTCGAACAACAGATCCACTTCCCCGGAGTGCACAGCCTCGTCATGTCGGAGCGCATCCTACTTGGAGCCATGTTCACCAGCCAGCACCTCATCGCCCGAAACCAATACATCCTCCTCCGAGCCGCCGCCGCACGCCACCTTGACGACATCAACACCTTCTTCCACTCCGACATCGACTTTGCCGGCTCCGAATTCATCTACGGCGTCTCCGTGGGCTACGCCTATTCCTCATTCCTCGGCCCCATACAAGCCCACATCGGCTACTCCTCCCTCGCTCCGGGGGTGAACCTCTACGTCTCCATCGGCCACCTCTTCTGACCCCCTCACTCCCTACAAGAGAAAAGCCTCGCAAGAGCCACATTCCCACCACTATGGCCTTTCTATCCGCCTACCAACCACCTGCCATCTTCTACCGCGGAAAAGGATGGCAGGAGGAAGACAGGAAGATGATAAGGACTTGGGAAGAAGATGATACCCACTACACTACTGAAACACAACCATTTATACACAAAATATATCGTACGCGACATAATTCTGCAAAAAACATTGTAACCGTATGACAATGAGGAGATTTTACATTTTTGCCAAGATGTCGATTTTTTTTTGTACCTTTGCAATATGAAAGCAATGGAAATCTACAGCCTCTGCGAAAGGCAAATCATTGAATATCACAAAACCGACTCGGTGGATGCCGAACAGCACAATCCTTTCGGGAAAGAGACCTTCGAGGCGTTGTTGTGGGAGAAGTCGTGGGTGGACACGGTGCAGTGGCATCTGGAGGATTTGGTACGTCCCGCCGACGTCGACCCAGTATATGCCTTGCAACTGAAGCGCCGCATCGACGCTTCCAACCAGCACCGCACCAATCTAGTGGAGCAGATTGACGACCACTACTATTCTCTCTTCAAGGGGGTGGCGCCACTCCCCGACGCCCGCATCAACACCGAGACCCCCGCATGGGCCGTCGACCGTCTCTCCATCCTCGCGCTGAAAATCTACCACTTCCAGATTGAAGCCCACCGCGGCGACGAGGCCCACCGCGCCAAATGCCAGCAGAAACTGGACACCCTGCTGACCCAACGCACCGACCTCACCCTGGCCATCGACCAGCTCCTCGACGACCTCGCCGCAGGATGCCGCATCATGAAACTCTACCGCCAGATGAAGATGTACAACGACCCCTCGCTCAATCCTTCGCTCTACAAAAGGTGAGGCACATCCTTGTCATCCGTCTCTCCGCTCTCGGCGATGTAGCCATCATGGTTCCTGTCCTGCAAGCCTATGCCTGGGCCAACCCCCACGTACACTTCACCGTCGCCGCGCCGCCGCTGCTCGAACCCCTTTTCGACGACATTCCGAACGTAGACTTCCTCGGTGTCAAGAAGAAACAGAGCGCCCGCGACATCTGCCGCCAGTTGCAAAGCGTCGGAGCCGACGCCATCGCCGACCTTCACCAAATCAACCGCGTTGGTCGCGCCATCCTCCGCCTGCGCCTCTCCGCCCTCCTACATGGTCACTACATCCCCCTGCGACGTATCCACAAAGGGAGAATTTCCCGATGGCTCTTCCTCCACACCCACGCCAAGTGTCCACGAAAAAGCCAGGATCTTCGCTACGCCGAAGTCTTCGACCGTTTGGGCCTCAACAACCAGGGGCACACCGTCCTCCTCAACCACCAGATGTCCCGTCTCTATGCACCGATGGAGTATCCCCGCGCCGTCGGAATCGCCCCCTTTGCCCAGCACCCCGCCAAGATATGGCCATGGGAATACACCTGCAGACTGGCTCTCATGCTTGCTGAAAACGGCTATCAGGTCCGTCTCTTCGGCAGCAGCGACGAAGCCCCACAGCTTGAAACTCTTGCCGCGCAACACGCCAACATCGTTTCGCTGGCCGGCAAATACACCTTTGCCCAGGAACTGGACATCATCAAATCGCTGCCCCTCATGGTCACCATGGACAGTGCCAACATGCACTTTTCCAGTGCTGTGCATACACCCGTTGTCAGCATCTGGGGAGCCACGCATCCCGACTTCGGCTTCTACGGCTACGCGCAGGATTCCGCCGACGCACTATGCGCCAATCTTCCATGCCAACCCTGCTCCGCCTTCGGGCAGAAACCCTGCCGCTACGGAGACTACCGCTGCCTTCGAGCCATCACACCCGACATGGTGTTCCAGAAAATCAAGTCTATCGTTCCTTCAGAAGCATAGCCACGCGCAACGCCAGCGTGAGGACAATCAGCAGGATGGCTGGAGCCACTCCGCACCACACAACCCACACTGCCGCCACGGCGAAGCAGCCCAACTGCAGCCACAATGCCCAGCGGGGGCTGCGGCGATGGCGGATAGCAATGAGGATGAGCAGCGGCGACGCCCACAGGATGTTGATGTTCCACTGAGTGCAGTAGTGGTCGGTGCCGAACCACATGAAGAGAAGAAAAAGTCCGAGCAGGCCTGCCAGACAGAAGAGCAGGGCATCACCCCAGCGCGGCATGAGTTCTTTCCACGAAAGCAGCGCCACAGCAGCAAACAGCAGGGCAAACACCACCAGCGGCGAAAAACTGCGCGGCAGAGCGGAACGAGTCTCATCCAGGAGCCGAGATCCGTCTCCTGTAACGAACGGTTCACCACCTTCGCCACGCCAAAGGGTCTTGGCGTAAAGCGACTGCATCTCGAAAGGGAGGAACATGCGCTCGACCTCCGTGCATAGGTGGTCGGCCGGGAGGCCGAAGAGCATGTCTATACCCAGATGCCACCATTCGAGCGAACCCTTGAGGTTGTCGCCCACCAGACGGCGATAGCTGCACATGGGGATCCCACTGGCAAACACCGTATCGGCATGGCCAACAGACAGCGCTACGATGTCGCGGATGCGCGTGGCGCAGTTGTCACGAAAGAAATCGTAGCGGTAGTAGCGGTAGTCGGGCATGTGATTCTGTTCCAGGAGGAGGAAAAGGTTGGCAGTCTGCTGCGGGTCGAGGTTGAGCCGCTGCTCTACCACGGAACGCCCCTCTTCGGCATATTCAGTCAGGAAACGCCCCATTGTCGTCCGGCTCAAACAATAGTCAAGCTGACCACGCATGAACTTCCGGTAGAAATGTGGTGTCGAAAAATCAAAGGTGCCGTAGTTGTAGACATAGTCGATGCCGCGGGCGGTATCGCAGATGCGGAGGGCGCTATGTCCGAAAGTGGTGTAGAAGTCGTTGCCCGGTCCACAGGTGAGCAGCGAGGCCGTTGCCGAAGAACTCAACGGCGACTGCGCCGTTACGAAAGAGGAGCAGAAGAGCAAGAGGGACAATAGCGCCGCTGCCCCTCTTGCTCTCCTTGAAACACTTGTTTCATGCTTGTACATAAGCAGAATGGATTTTTATTTCTTTGTATCTCATTCGCCCTCGCCGATGGCCTCGGTGGAGAAATGCGGACGCAGCTTCTCGAGGTCGGGTTCCTGACGGGGTTCCATGTGCACTTTCTCGCCTTCGGCACTCTGATGCACCGTAACCTGTGGGAAGGGAATCTCGATGTCGGCTTCATTGAAGGCGATATAGATGTCCTCTCGGATGTGCTTCCACAGTTCCCAGTAGTCCTCCACGGTGACCCAGAGCCACAGGGTAAGGTCCACCGACGAATTGCCGAGGTCGCTGACAGCGATGGTGGGAGGCTTGGGGTCCCACTTGATGAGTTTCTCGCTGCGCACCACCTCCCAGAGAACCTTTTTGGCCTTGGCGAGGTCGGTGCCGTAGGCCACAGAGGCCACCACATCGAGGCGGATGATAGGTTCCTTGGTGTGGTTGATGAGGCTCTTGGTGGCCAACTCGCTGTTGGGGATGATGACCGTGCGTCCGTTGAAGGGGCGCATGATGGTGTGGAAGATGCGGATTTCCTTGATATAGCCCTTGTAGGAGCCGCACTCGATATAGTCGTCGACACGGAAAGGCTTCATGAGGAGGATGATGACGCCGCCGGCAAAGTTCTGCAGGGTGCCCTGCAAGGCCATGCCCACAGCCAGACCCATGGCACCGAGGAGGGCGATGAACGACGTGGCTTTGATGCCGATGACATCCATGGCCATGATGACAATCATAGCCTTGAGGAGCACATCGACCAGCGAGCCGAGGAAACTCTTCAGCGAGCCTTCGGCCCCCTTCTTGTCAAGGGCCTTGACAATGATTTTGCGTAGCCACTTGGCCAGCTTCATGCCAGCCCACAGGATGAGGATGGCCACAAGGAGCTTGGGTACAAACTCGACGGTGAGCTTGGTGAGCGCGGAGAGGCCGTCACGGATGATGGTGTTTTCGCCGGTAACGATGCCTTTGACATCAGCCAAACTGAGGTTAGAGAGGCTGTCCTTGACAGTGGAAAGGGTGTCGGCCACCGCCTTGAGGGGTTCGGGAACCACGGCCTCGGCGGGGTCGGCCTGCGCCGCCGCTGCGATGATGGCGGGAGTGTTGTCGTCTAATAATAACATAGTTATACTTTATTATATCTATTCTTACAGATGCAAAAATACAAAAAAAATGTGGAATGATGATGATTGTATATATTTTTTTGTCCGCAACCAACACAACACAGGAATGGACTCATGGAAAAGTCGCCATTTCTGTGCCACAGATTCCTCCATACGTTGTGCTTACACTTGACAAGTTTCAAATACATGACACCTTCGGTATCAATATGATTGGTCATATTGTCTTCGATGCCGAAAAGTCCGGACAAAGCGAGTCGGTGACGAAGATGGGCCTGTCGATATAGTATTTGCGCAAAGAGGCGGTATCTTAAAAAAAAGAACAGCGACGACAAAAATGAAAGCTGTGCGTTCTTGGCTGTGAATGGTATGGCAACGGCAGGGCTACTCGTCCTTGGCGTTGGGGACAGCAAAAAGGATTGTGAGGACACCCACCAAGCCGGCGATGGGAACGATGATGCGGGCCACGGAGCCTTCGGGAATGAAAACGAAGGTGGAAAGGGCAATCATCACCACCATGACGCCAATGGCTCCGGCCTTCTGCGTCTTCGTCATGCCGCCGTGGCGGTGGTATGAGCGGATATACTTGCCCAGCCATGATTGCAGAAGCCACTGCTGCAGGCGCGGCGAGGAGCGGTAGAAGAGCCACGAAGCCAGGAGGAGAAACGGAGTGGTGGGCAGCCCTGGGACCACAACACCCAAGGCCCCAAGTCCCACGGCGATAAGTCCGAGAGCGATATAGATATATCTCTTCATAGAAAAGAAAAGGGGCAGACCGCCGTGCAGACGGTCGCCCCTTGATTGGTTGGACTAACAGAGTTCGTGGATTACAAGGCCGGAGCGCAGCTTGGGTTCGAACCAGGTGGTCTTCGGGGGCATGATGTTGCCAGTGTCGGCAATATCGATAATCTGCTTCATGGAGACGGGATAGAGGGCGAAGGCGACCTTCATCTCGCCGCTGTCGACACGGCGTTTCAGTTCGCCGAGGCCACGGATGCCACCCACGAAGTCGATGCGCTTGTCAGTGCGGAGGTCCTTGATGCCGAGCACCTTGTCCAGCACGAGGTTGGAAAGGATGGTGACGTCGAGCACACCGATGGGGTCGTTGTCATTGTAGGTGCCGGGCTTGGCGGTGAGGCTGTACCACACACCTTCAAAGTACATGGCGAAGTTGTGCAGCTTGGCGGGCTTGTACTCCTGGCTGCACTCGCAATGGCAGGGGAGTTCGCACTCGCACTTGCCGCCGTTGCGGACGCAGTCGCACATGCACTCGATGTCGAAGTTCTCGGCAATCTTGGCGAAGAACTCCTTGCCGGAGAGGCCATTGAGGTCCTTGACGACGCGGTTGTAGTCGATGACGTTCAACTGGTTGTCGGGGAAGATGACAGTCATGAAGTAGTTGTACTCCTCCTTGCCGGTGTGGGCAGGGTTCTGCTCTTTCGTCTCTTGGCCCACAAGGGCGGCAGCAGCAGAGCGGTGGTGACCGTCGGCGATGTACATGGCGGGTACCTGCTTGTCGAAAATCTCCACCAGTTCATCGATGAGCTTGCGGTCGTCGATGACCCAGAAACGATGGCCGAAGCCGTCCTCCTTGGCGATGAAGTCGTAGATAGGCTTCTGTGCGGTGACGGAGGCGACGATCTCGTCGATACGGGCGATGGCGGGATAGGCGAAGAACACCGGCTCAACATTGGCGTTGGTGATGCGGACGTGTTTCATGCGGTCCTCTTCCTTGTCCTTGCGGGTGAGTTCGTGTTTCTTGATGACCTTGTTGACGTAGTCCTCGCTGTAGGC
The DNA here is from genome assembly GCA_017480525.1 of Bacteroidales bacterium. Taxonomy (GTDB): domain Bacteria; phylum Bacteroidota; class Bacteroidia; order Bacteroidales; family P3; genus Colimorpha. The sequence goes on from JAFVAM010000085.1 coordinate 6,421, forward strand.
GCAGGCCACAATGCCATACTGCCACTTGGCGTCGGCGGCGGTGGGGTTCATGCTCTGGGCATAGATGTAGAGTTTTTCTTCCTCATCCTTCACCAGCCAGCCGAGGTCCTTGAACATGTTGTAGTTCTTGACGACCTGAAGGTAGACTTCGGGAGAATGCTCGTCGGTGCCGGCGGGCAGGTCTATCTCTGCCTTGGTGACGTGCAGCAGGCTATAGGGATTGCCCTCGCACTCCACGCGGGCCTCTTCGGAGTTCAGAACGTCGTAGGGACGTGAAGCCAATTTCTCGACGATGTCGACAGGCGGGCGAAAGCCTTTAAAAGGTTTGATGATACTCATAGGTTATTCTATGTTTTTTGTTGTTTTATGCCAATATGGTTTTCTTTCTTGAACTTTTGTTTATATTGTGTACCGTCCACGGTGCACCTCTTTTCCGCATTCGCTGAAGACAAAAGTGTATGTGCCTTTGCCCATATAGCTGACCAGGAATGTGTTGTCTATCTCGCAAAGACAGTTCACATCGCCCCCTTCAAGGCATTCGTTCACGATGACGAGCGAATCCTGCACAGACACATCTACACTGACGTTGCGCCAATCGCACGGCACAGTCCAGCCGACATGTGTGACACGGAGCAGTCTGCTTGACAGCTGACGGAATATGGGGCATGGTCACCCTCGTCGCACTGGAAAGCCATAACCGACAGCACTACAGCCACCGCCACGAACATTCCCGCGACACGAAGTGCCCGCGGTTGGAATTCATCCTTCATAGAACGGCATCTTCACGGTGACGGCCTTGAGGAGTTTTTCGCGTATCTTGATGTAGATTTCGGTACCGGTCTTGGCATATTCAGCCTTGATGAGGGCGGTGCCGATGTTCTTGCCGGTGCTGGGGCTGGGGCTACCGCTGCGTACCTCGCCAATCTTGTTGCCTTCGGCGTCGCAGACCTCGTAGCCGTTGCGGGCGATGCCACGGTCGATCATCTCGAAGCCTGCCACCTTGCGCTTGAAGCCGGCGGCTTTCTGGGCGAGGAGGAGTTCCTTGTTGATGAAGCTGTTGTTCTCGGCTTTCAGTTTGACGATGAAGGCCAGCGGAGCCTCCAGCGGGCTGACGGTGTCATCCATCTCATGGCCGTAGAGTGCAAAGCCTTTCTCGAGACGCAGAGTGTCGCGGCAGCCGAGACCAGCAGGCATGATGCCGAACTCCTTGCCAGCCTCGAAGACGGCGTTCCACACCTCGATGGCCTTCTCCTTGGGGATGTAGATCTCGCATCCGCCGGCGCCGGTGTAGCCAGTGGTGGAAAGGATGATGTCGGGGATGCCGGCAAAGGTGAGAATCTTGAAGGTGTAGTACTCCATGTCGACAATGTTCTCGTCGGTGAGTTTCTGCATGGCCTTCAGCGCGTTGGGACCCTGCACGGCGAGCTGAGCCCACTGCTCGCTCTCGTTGACGAAGTCCTTGCCAAGTTCCAAGCCCATCTTGTCGGCAATCTGGCTCATCCAGGCCCAGTCCTTGTCGATGTTGGCGGCGTTGGGCACCATGAAGTACTCGTCGTCGTGGACGCGGTAGACGAGCATGTCGTCGACCACACCACCCTGTCCGTTGGGCAGACAGGTGTACTGCACCTTGCCATCGAAGAGATCCTCGACGTTGTTGGTCGTCACATACTGCATGAAATGCTTGGCAATGGGGCCTTTGGCACGGAACTCGCCCATGTGGCTGACGTCGAACACGCCCACATTGTTGCGCACGTTGTTGTGTTCCTCGATGAGGGTGGTGTACTGGATAGGCATGTTGTAGCCTGCAAACTCCGCCATCTTGGCGCCGAGTTTGATGTGAAGGTCGGTGTACGGTGTTGTTTTCATTTAATATTGTTTTTTTGTTGATGATTGTCAGCTTTGTTTTGTCGATAATAACGGCAAGCGGGTCTTTAATATTGTGTTGCAGGCAAAATATTTTGCGCAGCGCGGCTCCACACCAACTGTGCGGAGCCGCGCTGCGCTGTATGTCAGGAGACGGAGATGGCCTTAGTTCCAGAAGCCGTTGCCGCTCCAGTCGGCGTCGCCGTAGGACTCGGTCTGTCCGTCGTCGCCGGAATCCCAGAACTTGAGGGCTTCCAAAGGGGAACCGCTGGCAGCGAAGCCGCGTTCGGATTTGAAGGTGACCACCGTCAGCGCCGGAGCCGTATATTCTTTCTTTTCTGTTTTCATTCCTTTATACTGGTTTAAATGATGGTTAATCACGAGGATAATGGTTTTGCCCATTTATGGTGAGGGTGAATTCAGAGATGTCCACCTGTGAAGAAGGGATGGTGGTTCCATCGCCCTCTCCGACAATGGTGGCAATATGGTTGTTGTAGTTGCTGGCTTCACTGGTGATGTTGACGGTACCGCGGATGGCATTGCCCGAAAGCGAAAGGTCGTATCTGTAGTCCCACTGGCCGGCGATGGAACCGAAGTAGATGGGGGTGTCACTGGTCATCTCAACGCCCAAGGTGTTGAAATCGACCGACACATTGGTAACGGTGACATTGGCAGAGGAACTATTATAGCCGCTTACGATGCCGCCGACCCACATCATGTAGTTGGCGGTGTAGGTCTGTCCGTCGGCGAAGGAGATGTTGCTGTTGCTGACGGTGAGGTCGCTCTGGTTCAGGCCGGCAAAGCCACCGATCTGGAGACTTGTGGGCGAGGCTTCGCGGAAGTCGACACGGAAGTTGCGCACGGAGACGCCATCGATGGTCATCGCACCGTTCATATTGCCACGGCTGCTGATGATGGAGCCAATGTGGGAGATGGAACCGGTAGAGCTGTTGGGGGCCACGGTGAGGTCGTCGAAGGTGATGTCGCGCACCGTGGCTGCGGCGGGATTGGATAGCAGGCCCAAGTCTCCACCTCCGCATGACACATAGAGGTTGCTCACAGTGTGTCCATTGCCGTCGAGAATGCCTGAGAAATTACGCATACTGATGAATTCGATGCCGCTCATGTCAATGTCGTTCGTCAGACGATAGTTGGCGGAAGCATAGCTGAGACCATCATACATATAGGATTGGACAGCTTCTTCCATTAGTTTGAATTCCAGCGGACTGGACACATTGTAGTAAGTCGTGCCGGAGACATCCTCGGTGGCGAAGAGGGGGCCGGTGGTGGTGTAGTCGTCGTTGGTGATGGCCACGGGTACATCGCCAATCTTGGCGCGCCCCATGCGGGTGGCAGTGGTCTGTGTGCGCTCATAGACCATTCTGGTGGCCTTGGAGTCGACGTATTGGTGGCCCACAACGCGGATGGTGAAGCGGGTGTCGCCAACAGTCGGGGGAATGGGAATCTGGACCGTCGCGGAGGCACCGCTGAGCCGCAAGGGGGTCTCGTCGAAGACCATGGCGACTTTGTTTCTGTTGCTCTCTGTGGTAGTGCGACCGTTGAAGCTGTCGATGGTGGCAAGGTCGACATCGAAGTTGCCGCTGAAACGGTCGTTGTCGTTGCCAATGACAATGATGCTGTCGATATAGAGGTAGTAGTAGGTGGAGCTGAGCTGGATGTTCATGGCACCGGTGAGGTGCTTGAAGAGGAGCTTGCCGTCATCGGGTGTGCCATAGGCACCCATGGGTGCGTCGAGAGCCTGGCGGCGGCTGGTGGCGTCGACACGGTAGTGATAGACCGAAGGGAACTGGATGACCACCTCGTGGTCATTGTAGTTGTACTGGTAGATATCGGCCGGGAAGACACCTCGATAGTTGGTGCCACTGTTGAAATCTCCCTCGACAGAAGCCGCGGAACCGGCGACACCAATCTCGAAAATCTGGCTGTTGATGTTCACGCGGTCGCCACTCATCCAGTAGGCACCGGCACCCGATACAGACATTTTCTGGTTTCCGTTCATACTCTCGGCCACAAGCACGAGGCCCGAGGAAACGGCTTCTTCCTTCTGGCAGGAACCCAGAAGGGCGCTACCTAACAGCGCAATCCCCAACAGGGGGGGGTAAACAATTTGATTTTCATTATGTTACATTATTGATATTTCACACAACAATTTGCAAAGATACGAACATTTTTTGAATAAATTCACAAAAAAGTGTTTTTTTTTTCTGAAAATTATTGCCTAATGGCATCATGTCATTGGATTCTTTTCATGACACCGTTCGACATGTATTTTTTTAATCCCCTCACCGCACTACGTATGTATGGAGCAATAGCCAATGTGCTTTTTCAAAGCGCGGAAGAGAGAGACGGTGTGGTGTGAAGCCGTCCCAGCGGGCTATGAAGAGAGCCCCTCGTCGGTCATGGGATAGAGGAAGTTGTTGTAGGGGTAGCGGATGGCGTGGATGCGGGCGACGTGGTCGTAGAGGATCTGGCGGAGAATGTCGATGTTTTGGCGCTTGGCAGCGGAGATATAGGCGGTGCAATCTTTGGGAGGGATAGAATTCATCGAATCCATAGTATTATTTATGGAGCCTATAGATGCCGGGGATGCGGACTCGGAGGAAGATACTGGGGATTTTTCATTGGCCTCTTCGGGGAGGGCCTCAAGTGAGGCGGCCGTTGGCTCTTCAATGTTTTCTTCGGAGTGGCTGGGGAGACAGTCGATTTTGTTGTAGACCATAAGGATGGGCTTGTCGTCGGCGTGGATGTCGGCAAGGGTCTGATTGACGGCATCGATCTGATCCTGGTAGTGAGGATGGGAGATGTCGACAACATGGATGAGGAGGTCTGCCTCCGCCACCTCGTCGAGGGTGGACTTGAAACTCTCGACCAGCTGGGTGGGGAGTTTGCGGATGAAGCCGACGGTGTCGGAAAGGAGGAAGGGAAGGTTGCCGACAACGACCTTGCGGACCGTAGTGTCGAGAGTTGCGAAAAGCTTGTTCTCCGCCAGCACATCGCTTTTGGCCAGGAGGTTGAGGATGGTGGACTTGCCGACATTGGTGTATCCCACGAGGGCCACGCGCACAAGGCTCTCTCGGTTGCGGCGCTGGAGGGTCTTCTGGGTGTCGAACTTCTGAAGTTGCAGCTTGAGGTTGGAGATTTTCTCCTTGATGAGACGGCGGTCGGTCTCTATCTGCGTCTCGCCGGGACCGCGCATGCCGATGCCGCCGCGTTGGCGTTCGAGATGGGTCCACATGCGGGTGAGGCGCGGAAGCATATACTGCAACTGCGCCAGTTCCACCTGTGTGCGGGCCGTGGCAGTGCGGGCATGGCGGGCAAAGATGTCGAGGATGAGGGTGGTGCGGTCGAGGATGCGGCACGCCAACTCCTTCTCGAGGTTGCGGAGCTGCGAGGGGGAGAGTTCGTCGTCGACCACAATGATGTCGGCATCGAGAGCCTGCTTGTATTCCTTGATTTCATCGAGTTTTCCGGACCCCACATAGGTGCGGGTGTCGGGACGGTCGAGTTTCTGCACCACCTGCTTGAGGCAGAGGCCTCCGGCAGTGCGGAGGAGGAAGGCCAACTCGTCGAGGTATTCCTGCGTGCGGTTGAGGGTCTGCCCTGCCGGGCAGACAGCGACAAGGATGGCCCGCTCCGGCTCCACGTCGGTGCTGAATGTGTTGCGCTCCTGCGGGGTGGGACGCTTGGCCTCGTCGCCAAGACTGTTGCGGAATTTGCCTTGCTTATTTGGATTCCAAGAGGCCATCGAAAATTTGTTGTAGGGGTTGTACGGCGGCGGGCCACGAAAAGCGTGTGCGGACGAACTGCGAGGCGTTGCCGGCCAAGGAATGTGCAAAGTTGCTGTCGGAGAGGAGGGAGATGATGTGGGAGGCCAGTTCGTCGGGCTTCTCGCCGATGAGAAGTTGGGTGCCGGGAGTGGCTCCGATGGCGAGGTTGGCGATGGGCGTGGTGACGCAGGGAACACCAGTGGCCATGGCCTCGAGAATCTTGTTCTGCAAGCCGGAACCTATACGCATGGGGGCTATGAAAACGCGCGAACGACGATAGTAGGGGCGGATGTCGGGAACAGACCCCACAACCTCGACATTGGGCGAGGCCAGCTGGCGAACAGCGGACTTGGGGGTGGCACCGGCAATGATGAGGTGCGTGTCGGGACGCTGGCGCCAGACAACGGGCATGACCTCACGCACAAGGAACTGTGCGGCATCGATATTGGGCTTATACTGCAGGTTGCCACAGAAGACGACATCGTTGTCCTTGGCTTCCACGACATCGGGCGTGAAATAGTCGAGATCCACACCGTTGGGGATGATATGGATCTCTCCGCTGCGCTGGTGGGGGATGGCATCGGCATCGGCAGAAGCAATGATGGTAAGGGCATCGAAGATGCGGAAAGCGTTGTACTCGGTGGAGCGGAGCATCTTGAACTCATAGTGGAGCACCGAACGCATGAGGCCACGGGAATGTTCCATACGGCGCTCGGTATTGAGCGAAAGAGCGTCCTGGAAGTCCATGACCTTGGTCACGTTGAGACGTGCGACGAGGGGCACGGTGCGTATCATCTGGTTGTAGACGACGTCAGGCTGCAGGGTACGCACAAGGTTACGCACGGCCTTGCGGGCACGTGCGGAGTCCCAATAGCCCATCTGGAGCGACTTGGCACGGAGACCGTTGCGGAGGGTGTTGAACCAGGCGGTAAACTTCGTAGGATGCACGACATCGATCGACGCACAATAGGGCTGAAGAGCCTGGCGCTGTTCGGGCGTCACCTTGGTGTGTGAGACAGCGAAGAGGTGTATCTCGTTGGTCTTTGCGAGTTCCACAATCTGATGGTAGGCGCGGAGTTTGTCTCCTTTCTCAAGGGGATAGGGGAACCGCGGGAGGACGACGAGGATTTTCATAGGGTTTTGCGTTTTTGTAAAGTTGATGTTTAATGGATTGTTTTTGATTTGATAGTTTTGGCAGATTCAATAGATGATGTAGATTTGACAGGTACCTTTTCTTAAAACAGTTGGGTTTGCGTGCCTTCGGCATAGCCGAGACGGTCGTCAATGGTGTCGGAGGGGGAAGCGTCGGAAGGTTCATCGCCGACAGGACTGGGGTCGGGTTTGAGGGGGGAGAGCCAGTTGAAGGCGTCGACAGCAAAGGTAGTGATGCGCTTGCCTTTGGCCTTGATGCTTTTCACACCGATAAACTCTTCCACATCGATAATCTCGGAGGAGATTTTCTTGCCGCTGTCGGGGTTGTAGACCACCTCCAGACGGGGATAATGGTCGAAAGAGAAGGAGACGAGCGAGGAGCCGTCGTCGTCGAGCATAGGGGTTTTGCGGTCAGCCGGTTCGGGGACGAAGCGCTTGAGGTAGGGATAGCCGTCGGACGACTTGTAGAGGATTGTGAGTATGGCCTGGGGGTTGAACTTGCGAAGTTCGACAAGGTCGTCGTCGTAGTGGTTGGCAAGATCGAAGTTGGTGGTGCGGTAGAGAGCCGACTGCATGAGGGCGATAATCTTGTCGTTGCCTTTAAACTCGCCCAGGTAGCGACCTGCCTCATTGATATTGAGACGCTTGACACTTTCGTCGAACCATATCTTGCGGGCCGAGAGGGTGGAGACACCTTCATCCTTGAGGTTGATGGAACGCACTGCGTTGCGTGTGAGGATATTGCCCATGGACTGGCGCCCTTTGATGGCGAGGGTCTTGAAGTCGAAGTCGAAGGAGGTTTTCTTCAACTTAGGTTTGGAAACGTGGTGTACGGTGATGACCTCGGCCTCTCCGTTGGGGTTGGCGGTGAAATAGAGTACCTTGCTGTTCTTGGTACCCTTGGTGAGGAGGTAGTCCTTGTCACGGGTGATGGAGGTGACATTGAAACGCTTGACCATCACGTAGCCATCGGGGCCGCCGTCGCGGTATATCATATTATATACGGTGCGCTCGTCGCGTTTGCGGAAGACGGAGACAAAGAGCAAATCGGGGCAATCCTTGGTACCCACAAAACCTTTCTCCTGCACCTTGGTAACCATGAAGGTACCATCGCGGCGGAAGACGATGATGTCGTCCATCTTGGAACACTCGCAGGCCACCTCGACGCCTTCCTCACGCTTGAGCCCCCATCCTGCAAAGCCTGTGGTGTAGTTGACATAGAGTTTTTCGTTGGCGAGAGCCACGGTGGTAGACTCTATGTCCTCGAAAGAGCGGATTTCAGTCTTGCGTTCGCGTCCCGGACCGAACTTTTTGAGGATACCTTGAAAATAGCGTATAGCGTAGTCGGTGAGGTGGGCCAGGTGGTTGCGCACCTCGTCGATGGTCATCTCGATGGAGGCAATCTCCTCCATGGCTTTCTTGATGTCGAACTTGGAGATTTTGCGGACCGGCTTCTCGCAGAGCTTCAACACGTCGTCGCGCGTGATTTCTTTCTTGAAATGCTGGCGGAAGGGGTCGAAGGCCCGCTCCATCTGCGACACCTGGTCGTCCCACGTTTTGGAGCGGTCGTTCTCCATTATCTTATATATACGCTCCTCGAAAAAGATTTTCTCCAACGACACCCAGTGCCAGCGGTCCTCCAGTTCGGCAAGCTGTATCTCCAGTTCCTGACGCAGGAGGTCGCGGGTGCGGAAGGTATTGTGGCGCAAAATGTCGGAGGCGGTCATGAAGACGGGTTTGTCGTCGACGATGACGCAGGTCTGCGGCGAGAAAGAAATCTGGCACGAGGTGAAGGCATAGAGGGCGTCGATGGTTTGGTCGGGGCTGACACCAGAGGGCAGGTAGACCACAATCTCGACCTCGGCAGCAGTGTTGTCGTCCACCTTCTTGATTTTGATTTTACCTTTCTCGTTGGCCTTCAGTATGCTGTCTATCAGCACATCGGTAGTGACAGTATAGGGCAGTTCAGTGATGACGATGGCCTTGCGCTTCTCGTCGTAGTGCATCTTGGCCCGTATACGCAGGCGTCCGCCAAGGGCGGCGTCGTTGTAGCGGCTGACGTCGATGAGACCACCGGTGGGAAAGTCGGGAAAAATCTCAAAGTCCTCCTCTTTCAGTATCTTGATGGAACTCTCGAGCAGTTCGCAGAAGTTGTAGGGCAGGATGACGGAGGTGAGCGTAACGGCGATACCTTTGGTACCCTGCGCCAGCAGCAGAGGAAACTTGATGGGCAGCGATACCGGCTCCTGCTTGCGGCCGTCATAGGAAGGTTTCCACTGCGTGGTTTTAGGGTTGAAGACCACCTCTTTGGCAAACTTCGACAGACGCGCCTCGATGTAACGGCCTGCGGCGGCATCATCGCCAGTGAGAATGTTGCCCCAGTTGCCCTGGCAGTCGATGAGGAGGTCTTTCTGCCCGAGGTTGACAAGGGCGTCCTTAATGGAAGCGTCGCCGTGGGGATGGTACTGCATGGTGTTGCCCACAATGTTGGCCACCTTGGTGAAACGACCGTCGTCGGTCTCGTTCATGGCGTGGAGTATGCGGCGTTGCACGGGCTTGAGGCCGTCATCAATATCGGGCACCGAACGGTCGAGGATGACGTCGGAGGCATAGTCAATCCAGTAGTCCTTGAACATGCCATTGAGCGACATGGTGGACCCCTGCTCTGTATTTAGGTTTTCGTTTTCTTCCATGTATGGTTGTTGTTAGCGGTCGTTGGCGTTCTTGAAGATTCTGTCGAAGCGGAACTTGCCGTCACCCCACGACCACAGCACACGCTTGGCCTTGCCCACGATGTGGTCTTCCGGCACAAAGCCCCAGAAGCGGCTGTCCTGGCTGCAATGGCGGTTGTCGCCCATCATCCAGTAGTAGTTCTGCTTGAAGGTGTAGCTCTGTGCCAGGGAGCCGTTGATGAAAATCTGGCCGTCGCGGACCTCAAGACTGTTGCCCTCATAGGCGGTGATGACACGACGATAAAGCGGCAGGTTGTCGAGGGTGAGGGCGATAGTCTCATCCTTCGCGGGGATATGGATGGGACCGAAATTGTCGAGTGTCCACTCGTAGCCCGGCTGGTTGGGATAGAGACCGGGATCGGGGTAACTCTCATGTTCCTTTATCGAAACAATGATGGACTTCTCCTCCAGACGCCTCTTGATGTCTGCCGAAAGCGGCAACAGCAGCACGGGATTGCCCATCGAATCAAAAAAGAACCTCCGTTGCCCGTAGATTTCCTCGATGTCGTCATTGCTGACCCCACATTCGTGCAGCGTCTGGCGCGGGTCGAATCCCGCCGCCACCGTGACATCATAGCAGAACTCGGCATCGTGCGGCAGCTCCACGGCCTGACCGTTGATATGCACCACTTTGTCGACAATCTGGAGGTCCTCGCCCGGGAGACCCATACAACGTTTGATATAGTTCTCCCGCTTGTCAATGGGTCGCACCCCCACCTTTCCCAACGACCCGATCTCGGGGTGATAGGCCCTGCCCGACAGCACCGTCTCACGTCCGAAGCTCTGCACAGCTTGATAATAGGTGTACTTGCCATCGGGGAAACTGCTCAAAATCGTGTCGCCTGCCGGGAAGTTGAACACCACGGCATCGAAGCGCTTCACATGGGTGTAGCCCGGGAAGCGATGGTATGGCAACTGAGGCCAGTCGAGATACGACTGTGCATTGGTTCCCACGATGGTGTTGTGCATCAATGGCAACGCCAGCGGGGTCATGATGACACGCGGACCGTAGGCCATCTTGCTGACAACCAAATGGTCGCCCACAAGCAGACTCTTCTCCATGCTCGACGAGGGAATGGAAAACAATTCGAAGACAAAACCACGGATGAGCACGGCGGCGATGAGAGCGAAGACAACGGCCTCCGTCCAGTCGCGCGCCTCGGTGATCTTCTCGGGCGGATCGGTCTTGGGGTCGTGCCATACCATCAACCAGCTCCACCTCTTCTTGCCGCTTCCCGCAGATGCATCCTTTCCGCCGTCCTTCGTAGGCCCCAAGCCGAGCAGCGGCAGGTAGAAGCAGGGGAGCAGCACTCCCAACATCTGCTCTATGAAGTTGGAGCGGCGGAAACAGCGCGAGGTCTCCACCACCAGGAGCAGAAAGGTGAAGATATTGATGCCGGGCACCAAAAAACCGAGGATCCATTTCCAGTTCAGGTTATTCGTGATGTCCAACCACACCACGATGTTGTAAAGCGGCACCAGTGCCTTCCACGGAGCCACTCCGGCCTTCCTGAAAATGTGCCACAAGCCGAAAACCGTTCCGGCAAAATAAGTCAGCAGTAAAATTTCGTATATCATCGTTCTTTCTCTGTTTTTCTCTTTATTGATACCTTGTCGGCAACGGCGAGAAGCTTTTCCTTTTCGCGCTGCCAGTCCATATCGCGGCGGGCCTCGTCGAAGTCGCTGTCCTCCCATTTCCGGTCCATAACCCTCCTCACGGCCTCCACAAGCCCCTGTACTTTGTCCTTCTCCTTGTCGATGACCTCTCCCACGCCGAAACGCCGCACCACAGCGGCCATCTCGGGCAGGTCGCTCACCACCATCGGCACCCCCGCAGCCACAAAGTCTCCTATGCGGTTCGGCAGCGAGAAATGGTAGTTCAGACCCATGTCTTCCAGCATCACCAGTCCCACGCGGGCCATGGGCGTCAGAGCCTCCAGCCGTTCGGGTGCGAGTCTGCCGAGGAAGACTATGCGGTCGCACCAGGGTTTGCCCTCGGCGTAGGCCCTCGTCTCGTCGTAGAGGTCGCCGACTCCCGCCACCACCAGACGGCAGTCCGTCAGCATCTCCAGGGCGTCGATGGCCCAGTCCACTCCCCTACCCTTGTTCACTGCGCCTTGATACAGCAACGTGGCAAGCGGCGATGCCGGGAGTAGACCTTCGTCGGCGACGGGGTATTCCGTCCGGGGCTTGGCACTGATGTTTCTCACCACCGCCATCTCCACACCATAGCGACGAAGGTAATAGTCTGCCACGCTGTGGCACACGGTGAGATTGGCGTCGCATCGGGGCAGCAGGAAGTCTTCGATGCGTTCCCATACACGCTTCACACGGTGGCGGTCCACCAGTTCCGGCACCTCGGGGAATATCTCGTGCGAGTCCATCACCAACTTTTTGCGTCGCAAACGCGCCGCCATCCAGCAGGCAGGGAGGGTGTCGGTGTCGTTGGCCCACACGATGTCCATCCCTTCGCGCAACAGCCTCCACAGCAGCCGCCAGTTGTATTCGGCATAGAACTGCCAGTGTCTCCTGTGCTTCAACTTCAGGTCGTTGCGACCGATGAGAAGCACGTCGTATCCCGCCTCGCGCAGCGTCGCCGCGTGGCGTTTCACCCGCCGGTCGGTCATCAGGTCGTTGGTCACCGCCATGGCTATCCTTATCTTCCCGTCGCTTTTCAAAACTTTTACATAACGCAATTAAAAAAAGTTTCGTATCTTTGCACCCGATTTTTTTATCAACAAGATATGTGGAAAAGAAACGCTTCCAACCCGCTGGCACTGTTCGTTGCCCTGCTGCTGTTCGCGGCGGGATGCTCGTCGGCCGACAAGGTGGCGACGCCCACGTACCCTCCGCTGCTCCCCGACAAGGGACAGTCCTGGCAGCTCGTGGCCATGCGCGGACGCACCGTCGGCAACGACGACAAGACCCCCTCGCTGGTAGTGAATCCCGAAGCCGGCACACTCTCCGGTGTCGCCTATTGCAACACGTATGTCTATTTCGTCTCCCTCCGCCTCGAAGCACAGCACCCCGACGGCGACTACTATTCCATCCACCTCAAGCATGAGGCCGGCGGCAGCCTGCTTTGCACCGAGGCAGCCATGAATGCCGACGCCCGTTTCCTCGCCCTCCTTGGCAAAGCCACACGCATGCGCCTCACTTCCACCACTCTCACCCTTTTCCAGAACGACAAAGAAATCCTCCTTTTCGAACTGCAATGAAACTGTCATACAGATACCACACCTTCAGCATCCCCCTCTGCCTGCTTCGCCTCCTCAAACGGCGCATGCGCTACGTCCGGGCGGCAGGCTGCGTCGTCTCCGACGCCGAAGGCAACCGCCTCCTCATCCGTCGCAACGGCAGATGGGATCTTCCCAAAGGCAAGGTGGAACCCGGCGAGACCCTCCTGCAGGGTGCCCTGCGCGAGACCCTCGAGGAGACTGGCATCGAAGCCCTCCCGCAGCCCCCCTTCCGTCCCATCAAAACCTACCACATTTTCAATCTCTACGGCGGATGGCACCTCAAACAGACCTCCTGGTTTGCCGCCACGACTGCCGGCCGCCGCCCACAAGGCCGTCCTCAAGGCGACGAGGGCATCACCGAAACCGCATGGGTCTCCCCCGACGAATGGCACCGACACCTGCAATCATCCTACGGAACCCTCAAAACACTTTCACTCCAATGGACACCCTCTCGCAGATAGCCCTCACCTTCACCCCCGGCCTGGGCAATACCACCATACGACACCTCGTCGACCTCTATCCCGACGAGGACATTTTCTCCCTGCCGCCGGCGGAACTCAAACAGGCCTTCGGCTCCCACCACACCACCCTCAACGCCATCCTCTCCAAGAGTGCTTTTCCCCGTGCCGAACAGGAACTGGAGTTCTGCCAGAAAAACAACATCACCCCGCTCTTCTTCACTGACCCTGAATACCCCGAACGTCTCAACAGGCCGGAAACCGACGACTGCCCCGCCCTCCTCTATGTCCTCGGCAGCGCCAACCTCAACCCCGAACGGCCTGTGGCCATCGTCGGCACCCGCCGCGCCACACCCCACGGGCGCGACAACACCCACCTCCTGGTGCAGCAGCTCAAGGCCTACGACACCCCCATCGTCAGCGGCCTGGCCTACGGCATCGACACCGCCTCCCACACCGCAGCACTCGATTTCTCACTGCCCACCGTGGCCGTCCTCGGCCATGGGCTGGACCGCATCTATCCCGCCGAAAACCGCCCGCTGGCCAAGCGTATCGTTGCCGCCGGCGGCGCCCTCGTCACCGAGTACCCCTCCGGCACAGCCATCAACCCGCGCTTCTTCCCCGCGCGCAACCGCATCATCGCCGCCCTCTCCGACGCCATTGTCGTCGTCGAGGCTGCCGAGAAAGGCGGTGCCCTCATCACCGCCGCCATCGCTGCCAGCTACCACCGCGACGTCTTCGCGCTCCCCGGCCGTCTCTCCGACACCTACTCCCGCGGCACCATCAACCTCATCGCCACCAACCGCGCCCTCCTCGTCCGCAACGCCGACGACATAGCCTTCCAGCTCGGATGGACACTCGTGGGGCAACAGGCACGGTTGCCTTTCGCCGAAGAAAACGTAAAACTTTCTGTCGACGAGCAGAAAATCGTCGACACATTGAGAAAAAACGAACACCTGACCCTCGACGAGATTGCCTCCGCCACAGCCATGCCGCTACCCAAGGCCGCCTCGCTGCTCTTCAACCTCGAAATGAGCAACACCGTCCAGACCCTCCCGGGTCATCTCTACCGGCTGCCGCAACGCTAAACCAACTCCCAGAAAGCCACCGAGGCCGCCGCCGCCACATTGAGCGAGTCGACGCCGCGCCGCATCGGTATACGCGCCACATAGTCGACCCTCCGCAGCACCTCTTCGCCGAGTCCGTCTCCCTCTGTACCCATGACGATGGCCATGCGATCGACGCCTTTCAGCACCGGGTCGTCGATGGCCACAGAACGGTCCGTCAGCGCCAGCGCCACCGTCTGGAAACCCTCCTCGCGCAGCTGCCCATAACTGTCCATCCACGCCCACGGCAACTGGAACACTGTGCCCATGCTCACACGGCAGGCCCTCCGGTTCAGCGGGTCGCAACAGGTGCGCGTCAGCAGCAGCGCGTCGACGCCAAGGGCAGCGGCAGCACGGAAAATCGCGCCGGTGTTGGTGCTGTTGACAACACCGTCCATCACCGCCACCCTGCGCATCCCTCGGCACACCTCCGCCACACTCTTCAGTCCCGGCCTGTGCATGGCGCAGAGCACACCGCGCGAAAGCTCATAGCCCGTGAGCCTCGCCAGCACCTCGCGCCCTGCGGTGTAGACAGGCAGGTCTTCAGCAAGGCCTTCGCACATCGCGCGCACCTGCGAATCTATATATTTGTTTTCGCAGAGGAACGACTGCGGACGGCAGCCGGCGGCAAGCGCCACTCGGATCACCTTCTCGCTCTCGCAGATAAACAGTCCCTCTTCGGGATGCAGGCGGTTGAGCAACTGAGCCTCCGTCAGCCGCGCATAGGGTGCCAACGCCGGGTCCTCTATGGTGTCTATGGGTTTCACTTTCATGGCCTGCAAAATTACACAATAATATCCATCCCCACCCCTTCCGTGAATTTATATCGCGCACGATACAAATGTTAAAAAACTAAAAATTTACATTTTAACACTTTCGAAACAGAAAATATTCGTATATTTGCATCGCAAACGACATAATACAAAACAACAATAAAACATTATAAAACAAACACATTATGGCAACCATCTACGACTACAAAGCCATCGCCAGCAACGGCAAGGAAATCGACTTCCGCCAGTTCGAGGGCAAACCCATGCTCATCATCAACACCGCCTCCAAGTGCGGATTCACCCCCCAGTTCGACGCCCTCGAGAAAATCAACGAGGAGTATCGCGACCGCGGCCTCGTGGTCATCGGCTTCCCCTGCAACCAGTTCAAGGAGCAGGATCCCGGCACCGACGGCGAAATCGAGGAGTTCTGTCGCGTCAACTACGGCGTGACTTTCCAGATCATGAAGAAAGTAGACGTCAACGGCAAGGACGAGTGCCCCGTCTTCACCTTCCTCAAAGCCCAGGCTCCCACCGAGGAATACAACGGCCTCAAAGCCAAAGCCACACGCACCATGCTCAAAGGCCTCAGCAAGAGCGTCGAAAAAGAAAGCGACATCCTCTGGAACTTCACCAAGTTCCTCGTGGCCAAGGACGGACAGACGGTGATGCGCTTCGCCCCCACCACCGAACCCGAAGAGATGAAGAAGGACATCGAAAGCATGCTCTGAATGTACGACCAGCTGAAACTCGACAACCAGATCTGTTTCCGCCTCTACACCGCCTCGCGGCTCATCACGCAGGCCTACCGCCCGCTGCTTGAGCCGCTGGGCCTTACCTATCCGCAGTATCTGGTTCTCATGGTGCTGTGGGAGAAGGACAACCAGCTCGTCAACGACATCGCCCGACGCCTCCTCCTCGACACCAACACCATCACCCCCCTCCTCAAACGTATGGAAACCCAGGGGCTCCTCGTCCGCACCCACGGCATCGTCGACGGACGCCAGACCCTCGTCAGCCTCACCCGCAAGGGACACCGGCTCCAGGAGCAAGTCAAGAACATCCCCTCATGCCTCTCTTCTCAGCTGGCCGCAAACGGCCTCTGCGCCGACGACGCCACTACCCTCGCCAGCACCATCGACCGTATCATCAACACCCTCAAAAAACAATGACCGACCTACAAGCATACATGTCGGAGAGCATCCGCAACATCATGGCCAAAGCCTACCTCGGCGTCCTCTCCAACCCACACGAGGCCCGCTTTGTAGCCCGAATGCAGAAGATTTTCAACGCCTCCGAGCGCCGCCGCAAGGAGGTCCTCAAAACCGACGGCCTCGACGTGCCACCGTTCCTCATCGCCAGCATCGCCACCACCTGCAACCTCCAGTGCAAAGGCTGCTACGCCCGCAAGAACGGCATCGCCGCCGACCCCGGCAGCCCCCAGAAGCACCTCCTCAGCCCCGACCAGTGGCACACCATCTTCGCCGACGCCGCCTCCCTCGGCGTCAGTTTCTGCCTCCTCGCAGGAGGCGAACCCCTCACCCAACGCGCCATCCTCGAACAGGCCGCCGCCGTCGACAACGTCATCTTCCCCGTCTTCACCAACGCCACCCTCATCGGGCCGCAGTACATTGAGTTCTTCCGAAAAAAACTCAACATCGTACCCGTCGTGAGCCTCGAAGGCGATGCCGCCGCCACCGACGAACGCCGCGGCCACGGCGTCTACCAGCGCGCACTGCTCTCCATGGAGATGCTCCACAACGAACACCTATTCTTCGGCGCCTCCATCACCGTCACCACACACAACTTCCGCACCGTCACCTCCACCGACTACCTGCGCCACCTCGCCGCCCTCGGCTGCCGCCTCGTCTTCTTCGTCGAATATGTACCCTTCGACGAAAGCACACAACATCTCGCCTTCGGCGATGCCGAAGTGGCCGAGATGGAGGCCCTCCTCGATGCGCGCCGCGAAGATGTCAAAGAAATGATTTTCCTCTCCTTCCCGGGCGACGAGAAAGCCCTCGACGGATGCCTCGCCGCCGGCCGCGGTTTCTTCCACATCGGCCCCGACGGCGCCGCCGAACCCTGCCCCTTCTCGCCCTTCAGCGACAGCAACGTGGCCTCCCTCGGCCTCAGGGATGCCCTCAAATCGCCCCTCTTCGCCAAAATCCGCGCCGCCAAAGCCCTCGGATGGGAACACACCGGCGGCTGCACCCTCTTCGAACACCGCGCCGAAATCGAAGCCATGCTATAGCTTTGGAGCAAACACAACGGCACACGACAACAGTGCCAACCGCCTCTCCCCCAGCCAATTCATTGGCTGGTTTCTTACATTCCATAAAATCCACGTACCGAGATTCCGACGGCAGAAAAAGCATCGCCCCCCCTCACTTCACCTGCAAATGGTACCCCAGCGACAAGGTGAGGAACCCCTGCCCGTACCCTGTCATCGACGGCTGCGACCGCCGCACCCCGTCAACGACAGCACCTGTCCCGTAGGGGACATCGCCACAGTTGCCGAAGGGATTTCCAAACGCCAGATAACTGACAGCCAACGATAACCGCATCCTCCACAACATCTCTGCATCAACCTTCCAGGCCATTCCCCATCCACTCTCCTCCATGTCGTCCATCACACCGGGAGCCGCCATACGCTGCAGCGTCAGGTTGCGCCAGTAGGCACCTGCGGACAACCCCACTCCATACCTCCACTGCCCGCTGCCCAGCGGCATCCGCACCCCCACCAACAGGGGAAAATGCAGCGCCCGCTTGACATAGAGGCCCTCGTCGAGAGGCACTGCCGTGCGGTCGGGCCGCGACGGGGTGAGCCAGTGGACACCTTCCACCTCCACCGTGAGCGGAACGGGAAAAGCTCGCGGAACCACCATCGCTCTCAGACCCGCCGTGAAACTCGCGGAAAGCGCCGGGGCGCCCGTCGCGGCACCCGCAGGAAACGCCACACCGCCCGCAAGGCGGAACTGCCAGTCTGCGCCGCCCTGCGCTGCGGCCGTGCCGGCGAACACAAACATCATCAGAGCCAAAACCCAATGCCTCATAACACCACAATAACGCCCTGCGGCAAAAAAAATTTTGCCGTGTGGAAAAAAAAACGTAACTTTGCAGTCGCATTGATACGCAAGCCCCCACGCCTGCGCCCATACGACAACCCCAAAAAACAAACGCCATGAAGTACCACGACCAGGAAGAACAGCTCTTCACAAAATGGGCCCGACGCGCCCGCAAGCACCACGACGCCGACATCATCACCAAGGACGGCCTCCTCTACCGCGGCGAGGTCTGGTTCGACGGCTTCAACCAGGCCCACCGCCCTGCCGACGAGGAACAGCTCTGGAACGACGCCGGCATGCGCCTCCTCGTCCTCACCAAGGAACTCTACGAAGAGGACTGCTGGGACCTCCGCAGCGAAACCGGCCGCGTACCCTCACCGCGTCTCACCGTACGCACCGCGCAGCGCTTCTTCCCCAACCTCGAACTCTGGGCCTATGGCCTCCTCACCATCCCCGACCGCAAAGTCGTCCCCTACTCCCGCGCCGACGCCCCCATGCGCCTCCAGGGCTTCTACGAGAACGCCCCCATCGTACGCATCAACTGCAAAAAACAGCCCGACACCCACGCCTCCAGCAACGCCGTCATGCAAAAATACCTGGAAAACTACGCCGACCTCCTCAAAGAGCAAATCACCATGTATGGCGCCGACATCATCCTCTGCCTTGGCGGACAAGGGGTCATCGTCAGCTTCCTCAAGCGTCATGTCTTCCCCGACCTCGAACAGTTCAACGCCCACTGCTGGCACTCGCCAAAAGCCAACGTCCTCGTCGCCAAACACTACCACCCCACCTACAGCGTCTACTCCCGCAAGGAAATGTACGCCGCACTCATGAACGACTACCAGGCCTTTCTCAAAGCCACGCCGCAGTTCCCCACGGCGCGGTAGCCGCTCCAAGCAACCAATTCACACACCCGTTCAGTCCACACGCGTGAAGACAATCGTCTTGTCCACATCCTGCGGAAGAAGATTGGCCACACTGGCCGGCAACGAATAGACCAGCCTCTCGTTCCTGTAGGCCAGCTCCAGACTGCCAAGCAAAGCACTGCCCGTCGCTATCAGCACCTTCGACCCGTCGAACGAATACTCGCGCTCCCCGGGAGCAAGGTTGAACCCCGGCACCGACGGCTCCACCTCGAACATCACATAGCAACGCGTCGCACTCACGAAATCGAGCGACGCCGAAAACGACAACGTTCCCACCATCGGCACATTGTCGATTGTCCTGTCGCTCACCCAGTGCGTACCCACCAGGGCATCGGGTGCGGGCGTCGACTCCTCGTCGTCCGAACAAGCCGCCATCGTCATCATGGCCACAGAAACAAAAGCCATCAAAAGAAGTCTCTTCATAACAAAATGTTTTATAGTTATTTATACATTGTTTTCAACAACCGTTGCACCTGCAAATATACACAAATAAATCAATAGGGCAACACATTTTTTTCCCTACGCCGAAAAAATTCCTTCCCACAAAAAAATGTAACCTTTTCACCACACCCCCACAACCGTACCAAAAACACCTCAAGAATGCACCCACTGCAACCCAACTCACTAAAAGCCAGCAACATAAACATAACAAAACCGCATAAAAGACTGATTGCCAGCCACCAACACCCTACCAACTCCTTACCAACACCCTACCAACTCCTACCCAAGTCCTACCATGGTAGGAGATGATAGGGTGTTGGCAGGGCTTTCATAGGTCGTTGGGATGGGGTTGGACGGGGGGCCTGCGACAGGGGAAGTGTGCAATAAAATTCACACCCTTGCAGAGAGGCGCATCAGGCCGTCCCACCAGCGGGCGGGCAGCAGCCAGTGGAAGAAAAGCATGGTGCCTGAAAGGCGGCCGCAGCGATAGCGTGCGCGAGGGCGGCGGCTTTCGACAGCACGGAGAATGGCCCGCGTGACGACGGCGGGACTCGACAGACCGTTGCTGGAATACATGTCGTGCATGGTCTTGGCCCACCGCGAGGCGTCGTGCTCGTAGGCCGTGCCGCGCGTCGATTCGCGCAGATGGTCGGCGGCAATGAGGCCCCAGTCGGTCTTGATGGCGCCGGGTTCGATCATCGACACATCGATGCCGAAAGGCTTCACCTCCATGCGCAGGGCGTCGCTGAAGGCCTCGACGGAATATTTGGACACGTGGTACCAGCCGCCGAAATAAATGACCGAGCGTCCGGCGACAGACGAGATGTTGACGATGCGGCCGCTGCGCCGCCCTCGCATGGCAGGCAGCACCAGCTGGCAAAGGCGCGCCAGGCCGAAAACATTGACCTCCAGCTGGCGGCGGGCCTCGGCCATGGCCACCGTCTCGATGGCGCCGAAATAGCCGTAGCCGGCGTTGTTCACCAGCACATCGATGCGCCCCTCGGCTTTGAGGATGGCCTCCACGCCGTCGGCCATCGACTGCTCGTCGGTGACGTCCATACGCATCACGCTGACGCCCTGCTCCTTGAGGGGTTCCATAAGCTCGGTGCGCCGTGCGGCGGCATAGACCTTGTGGCCGCGCGAGGCCAGGGCCTTGGCGGTGTCGTAGCCGATGCCGCTGCTCGCACCGGTCACCAGGATGACTTTCTTTTCCATAGTATTCTTCGTTTTTTCCATTGTGTTTCTGCGGTTTCAGAACTCAAAGATAACGGATTATGAGATTTTTTATTGCCGATTGCAGGAAAATGCGTATCTTTGCAGTCGGAAAAAAACGGGGACAAAGAAAGACAGACAAGGAAACAAAAAAACAACATACTGTTATGAAATACGGATTTGACAACGAGAAGTATCTGCGGATACAGTCGGAACATATCAAAGAGAGAATCAACCAATTCGGCAACAAACTCTATCTGGAGTTCGGCGGCAAGCTTTTCGACGACTACCATGCAAGCCGGGTGCTTCCGGGTTTTGAGCCCGACAGCAAGCTGAAGATGCTGACCCAGCTGAAGGACGATGCCGAGATTGTCATCGTCATCAGCGCCGTGGACATCGAGAAGAACAAGGTGCGCGGCGACCTCGGCATCACCTACGACGTCGATGTCCTCCGCCTCCGCGACGCCTTCATCCAGCGCGGTTTTCTCGTCAACTCCGTCGTCATCACCCACTACAACGGCCAGGCCAGCGCCATGGCCTACCGCGAACGCCTTGAGCGCCTCGGAATCAATGTCTACTACCATTATATAATAGAGGGCTACCCCACCAACGTGGACCTCATCGATTCCGACGAGGGCTTCGGCAAGAACGACTATGTGGAGACCACGCGCCCCCTCGTCGTCGTCACAGCCCCCGGCCCCGGCAGCGGCAAGATGGCCGTCTGCCTGAGCCAGCTATACAACGAGAACCGCCGCGGCATCAAGGCCGGCTACGCCAAATTCGAGACCTTCCCCATCTGGAGCATAGCCCTGAAACACCCCGTCAACATAGCCTACGAGGCCGCCACCGCCGACCTCAACGATGTCAACATGATCGACCCGTTCCATCTGGAGGCCTACGGCAAGACCGCCGTCAACTACAACCGCGACATCGAAATCTTCCCCGTCCTCAACGCCCTCTTCGAGGGCATCTACGTCGAAAATCCCTACAAGTCGCCCACGGACATGGGGGTCAACATGGCGGGCTTCTGCATCGCCGACGACGAAACCTGCTGCCAAGCCTCGAAGGACGAAATCGTCCGCCGCTACTACACAGCCCTATGCAACTACGCCGACGGCAAGTCGACGGAAGACGAGGTGAACAAAATCGCCCTCCTCATGAAGCAGGCCCGCATAACCACCGACGCCCGCCGCACCACCGTCGCCGCCAAGGAGCGGCGCGACCGCGAAGGAGCGCCCGCCGCCGCCATCGAACTCGCCGACGGCACCCTCATCACCGCCAAGTCGAGCGACCTCCTCGGCGCCTGCGCCGCCCTGCTCCTCAACGCACTGAAACACCTCGCAGGCATCGACCACGGCGTCAAACTCATCTCGCAGAAGATGATTGAACCCATCCAGCACACCAAGGTCTCCATGCTCCACGGCAGCAATCCACGCCTGCACACCGACGAGGTCCTCGTCACCCTCTCCATCCTCAGCCTCCTCGACGACAACTGCCGCCGCGCCCTCGACTGCCTGCCCATGCTCGACGGCTGCCAGGCACACACCACGGTGATGGCCAGCGAGGTGGACCACAAAATCTTCAAGAAACTCGGCGTGGGTCTCACCAGCGAACCCATCCACCGCCACAAGGACTGATGCGGAGAGCGGCGAAGCTCAAGCTGCAGTTTTTTTTAAGTTGTGGGCAACGGGGTTTGATTTTTTTCCTGCGGAAAAATGCAAGTTTGCGCCTCCCGTGCGTACATAAAAATATAGATTAAAAACAAAACGAACAGACAAACAATCAAAACCCATGAACAAGAAGATAGCATTGTTGCTGGTGGCCTGCCTCGTGGGAGGATGCCTCTGGGCGCAGGACAAAGGCGGCAAACGCGAACGGAAGAAGAACCTCGTGGTGAAAGAGTGGAACACCAAGGCGGGCGCCAAGACCCCCTATCTGGACAACACGGTGACCTACGACCATCTGGGACGAAAGATTGAGGAAATCGAGTATGCCTCCTACGGGCAGAAGAAACGCACCGTCTACGAATACGAAGGCTCGTCGACCAAATGCACACGCCAGATAGAGTACGACGACAAGAACCACGTCTCGCGCATCAAGAAGCTCGAATACAACGACGACGGCACCCGCAAAATGCAATACAACTACAAGCCCAACGGCAAATTGGAGAGTACGAAGAGTTTCGAATACAGCTACAAATGAGCATCCTGGAACAGATGTCCCCCATCGGGCTGGAGGACATGAAAGCCGTGCGGCTGATGAACCGCGTGGACCAGAAGTATATGGCCTCCGCCTCGCTGCTGGAAGAGCTGCTGGAACGTATCGCGGGGGAATACTATGTGCAGCATATCGAATCAGAACCCCTCGCCCCCTACCGCACACTCTATTTCGACACCGCAGCACTCGACATGTACACCATGCACCACAACCAAAAGCTCAACCGCCAGAAACTCCGTGTGCGCACCTACCGTTCCACCGACACCACCTTCTTCGAAATCAAGAACAAAGACAACAAGAAGAAGACGCACAAAGTACGCATACCCATCGATGTATCCCTGTTCGACCGCGCATTGGAAATCCCGGAAGTAATCGACTTCATCGGGAAGAACACGCCCTACACCACTCACAGCCCTCAACTCGCAGATCCCAGTTCTTCCTCTCTCCATCCATGCCTGGAGAACCATTTCGAGCGCATCACCCTGGTGGACAAGGGAATGAGTGAGCGCATCACCATCGACCGAGGTATCTGTTTCCACAACCGCAAGAGCGGCCTCGATGCCGACATATCGCAACTGTTGGTTATCGAGGTGAAGCACGAGGTGGGTGCACCGATGAGCGACATTGAACGTGCGCTCCACGACCTCCACACCCCCCCCCGACGCATGAGCAAATACTGCATCGGCACCGCCCTGACCGACCCCGCCGCCAAAAAGAACCGTTTCAAAGAAAAACTGTTATACATCAACAAAATATCGAAATCGACATGAACCTTTTGCAACTTGACTTCGACCCCGAGATTGCCGCCAAGTTCGGCGACGTGGGCGACCAGAGCATCGACCTCCTCGGTGTACCCCTCTTCGACGGCCCCAGCCTGTGGACCTTCCTCATCCGTTTCGGATTCAACCTCCTGGTGTGCTGGGTCATCACCCACTTCCTCTACTACAAGAAGAGCCAGCGCCGCGACTACTACTTCACCTATATGCTCTTTTCCTCGGTCATCTTCCTCATCCTCTACCAGCTCCAGAACCTGCAGATGGAGATGACCCTCGCCCTGGGTCTCTTTGCCATCTTCAGCATGATACGCTACCGCACCGAGCAGATGCCTATCCGCGAGATGACTTACCTCTTCGTTCTCATCGGCTTGAGCATCATCAACGGCTCCGGCCTCACGTCGAGCTACACGGCCTTCGTCGTCACCAACCTTCTCGTGGTCCTTCTCATCTGGCTGCTTGAAAGTCTCGGATTCACACATCGCCAAGCCACCAAAATCATCACCTACGAGAAAATCGACCTCATCCGGCCCGACCGCCGCGAGGAACTGCTCTCCGACCTGCGCCAGCGCACCGGACTGGACATCATCAAGGTACAAGTGGGCAGCATCAACTTCCTCAAGGACACTGCCTTCCTGAAGGTCACCTACGTCCCCGACGACCCCGAACCCAACGACATCGACATGGTCACCAAGTTCAAAAACAAATAGCCTCACCCTCTTACTCTCCTTGCAGGCTACGTCGTTGCATCATCCCATAGGCACCGGAAAAGGAAGACAGCCGATATATTGGCCGCATGACGATGAAAAAATGAAAGATTTCTGTTTTTTTTTCGTATCTTTGCAAAAACAAACCGAAAGAATGAAATGAAGAAATATTTGACAATCACGATAGTGACAGCATTTCTCGCCGCCTGTTCAGCCGATGTCACCACAAGGGAGTTCCGCTCTGTGGACAATACCGTGGTGGCCCAATGCCAATACAAGGGTACCGACAGTCTCAACGCACAATGGCAAATCACCGACGGCAACGGCAACCCCATCGTTGCAGGATGTGACTCGCTGCGCGTCGTGGAAATCGGCGAGGACGGCCATCCCGCCACCGTCTGTTTCTTCGTCGGCGACAAAGAGGAATGGCGCCAGTACTTCTCCGGCATGCAGCTGCGCAGCCAAGGGACCACCCTCGCCGGTCTCCGCACCGGACACTGGATTTTCTATTTCCCCAATGGCTCCAAGCAGGCGGAGAGCGACTTCGTGGACGGCAAGGAGGAAGGTCCATACAAGGTCTACCGCGAGAACGGCATCCCCTACTACATCGGCCAATACCACGAGGGGCAGCGCACAGGCAGATGGGAATTCTACGCCGCCGATGGATCGCTGGCACAGACTCAAGAATACTGAATGGGCTGTTGACTTCATGATTCTCATTATCTGAATGGCGAAGTCGCGATTCCCGACCACAAAAGAAACTCGACGATGATTGACCTCGGACTGGAACTCTACCGCACAATCGGCCAGTGTGCCGACCACCTCGGCATCGACGCCTACGCCGTGGGCGGCGTGGTGCGCGACTTCTTCCTCGGACGCCCCTGCACGGACATCGACGTGGTGTGCGTCAGACGCGAACAGCCTTCCGACGAGCCTCCCGTACAAGCGCCCGGAGACACGACACCCAATGAGCCTTCCACCCACCACCCTTCCCCCACCATCGGCATTGAGCTGGCAAAAACCGTCGCCGAAGCCCTCGGAGGCAGCAAGGTGTCAGTATTCAAGAACTTCGGCACCGCCAGTTGCAGATACACACCCCGCCACGGAAAGGAGACACGCGAATACGAATTGGAGTTCGTCGGCGCGCGCCGTGAGAGCTACAGCCGCGACAGCCGAAAACCCATCGTCGAGGACGGCACCCTCCAGGACGACCAGAACCGCCGCGACTTCACTGTCAACGCCCTCGCCGTCTGCCTCAACGCCGCACGCTACGGCGAACTGATGGACCCCTTCGGCGGCATCAAGGACCTCGACGAAGGCATCCTGCGTACACCCCTCGACCCCGACATCACCTTCAGCGACGACCCACTGCGCATGATGCGCGCCGTGCGCTTCGCCTCCCAGCTGGGATTCCGCATCGCCGACGACACCCTCGAAGCCATCGCCCGCAACGCCAAACGCATCGAGATTGTCAGCGCCGAGCGCATCGCCGTCGAACTCAACAAAATCATGGCCTCCCCCGCCCCTTCGCTGGGACTCAAGCTCATGCAGAAGTGCGGCCTCATGCAGATTGTCATGCCCGAAATCTCCGCCCTCGCCGGCGTGGAGACCGTCGACGGCCGTGGCCACAAGGACATCTTCTTCCACACCATGCAGGTGCTGGACAACGTCGTGAAAGGAAGCCCCTCCTCACTGTGGCTCCGCTGGGCAGCCCTGCTGCACGACGTGGGCAAACCCGGCGTCAAACGCTACGACCCCAAGCAGGGCTGGACTTTCCACGGCCACGAGGCCCGTGGCGCCCACATGGTCAAGCGTCTCTTCAAGCGCCTGCGCCTGCCGCTGGGTGCCGAGGAACGCTACGTGGAAAAACTCGTCATGCTCCACATGCGCCCCATCGTGCTGGCCGAGGACGTCGTCACCGACAGTGCTGTGCGCCGCCTCCTTTTCGAAGCCGGCGACGACATCGACGACCTCATGCTCCTCTGCAACGCCGACATCACTACACGCAACGAGGAGAAACAGCGCAAACACCGCCGTAACTTCGAACTCGTCAAGCAGAAACTTATTGAACTCGAGGAACGCGACCGCATACGCAACTTCCAACCTCCTGTCTCCGGCGACGACATCATGAAGACCTTCGGAATCGGCCCCTGCCACGAGATAGGCATCATCAAAGACGCCATCAAGGACGCCATCCTCGACGGCCAAATCCCCAACGACCGCGACGCCGCCTGGCAAATGATGCTCCGACTCGCCCTGGACCTCGGCCTGAAGCCTGTGGCAGTACAATAATATTTACTCAATCAAGCTGCAAAAAAATGCAACTTTTTGTGAAACGGAAGGGATGGGTAAAAAAACTTTTGGCCATGTGGTATTTATTTCGTATCTTTGCCGTCTCAAACGGTGAATATTGAACGAACAAAACGAAATATATCATGTACGAACACTTGAAAATAGAAGAGCGCGGCATGGTGGCCATCATGACCATCTCGGCGCCCAAGAGTCTCAACGCGCTGAACAGCGCCATTCTGGGCGAGATTGACGACTATCTGGAGGAATTCGACACCACCAAGTTCCGCTGCCTCATCGTCACCGGCGACGGCGAAAAAAGTTTCGTAGCCGGAGCTGACATCAGCGAGATGGCCACCCTCGGACCCGAGCAGGGCAAGACCTTCGGCCGCCGCGGCGCCGCCGTCTTCCGCAAACTGGAGACCCTCCCCTGCCCCGTCATCGCAGCCGTCAACGGCTTCGCCCTTGGCGGTGGCTGTGAACTGGCCATGGCCTGCGACATACGCATCTGCTCCGACAACGCCCGCTTCGGCCAGCCCGAAGTCGGCCTCGGCATCATCCCCGGCTTCAGCGGCACCGTGCGCCTCGCCCGCCTCGTGGGCATGGGCATGGCCAAACAACTCATCTACACCGGCAAGCCCGTCAAGGCCGACGAAGCCTTGCGCATAGGCCTCGTCAACGCCGTCGTGCCACAGTCCGAGTTGATGGACAAGACCATGGAGCTCGCCGACCAAATCTGCGCCAACGCCCCATTGGCCGTCAGCGCAGCCAAGCTCTGCATCAACACCGAGTGGGACATGGACGCCGAGGAGGCCATCGCCTTCGAGAGCCAGGCCTTCGGCATGTGTTTCAGCACCGAGGACCAGAAGGCCGGCATGAAAGCCTTCCTCGAGAAAGGCAAATGCCAATTCCAGGGAAAATAACACAAGTCTAACAAATAAAAACATAGAACAATGAAAATCTGCGTTATTGGAACCGGCACCATGGCCAAAGGCATCGTGAAAGCCTTCGCAGCCCAGATGCCCGTCGTCATGAAGAGCCGCACCCAGGCCAGCCTCGACAAGGCCATGGCCAGCATCAGCAAGGGCTACGGCAAACTCGTCGAGAAAGGCAAGATGACCCAGGAGGCTGTCGACGCCCTGCTCGCCAACATCACTACCACCACCGACTACGCCACCTTCGCCGACGCCGACCTCGTCATCGAGGCCGCCGTAGAGGACATGCAACTGAAGAAAGAGGTCTTCGCCGAACTCGACGGCATCTGCAAGCCGGAGACCGTGTTCGCCACCAACAGCAGCTCGCTCTCCATCACCGAGATTGCCGCCTGCACCAAGCGTCCCGCCCAGTTCATCGGCATGCACTTCTTCAACCCCGCCGACCGCATGGCCCTCGTCGAGGTCATCCGCGGCCAGCTCACCAGCGACGAAGTCGTCAAATGCATCATGGACCTCGCCACCTCCATCGGCAAGCAGCCCGTCGAGGTGAAGGAAGCCCCCGGCTTCGTGGTGAACCGAATCCTCATCCCCATGATCAACGAGGCAGTGGGCATCCTGGCCGATGGCATTGACTCGGCAGAGGACATAGACAAGTTCATTAAGCTTGGCTCCAACCACCCCATGGGGCCGCTCGC
>JAFVAM010000086.1 GCA_017480525.1 Bacteroidales bacterium
CCCGAAGGCACACGATATTTGGGGCAATACTCGATGGCGCGGTAGCGGGCATAGCGCAGTCCGCTGCCGTCAAACTGGTCTGGGTCTACAGCCTGTAGGTTGGCAGTAGGGGTGTCTATCAGTTTCTTATAGGTGTCAATAAACAGCATCAACTCGCTGGGCTGCATCTGATAGGTGCGGTCTTCGGGGTCAAGCAGTTTGGGGAATTTGATCTCCGAGGCATAACGTGGCTCGTGCTCAATGTTGCTGCGCGTGCGACGCACCATTACCTTCTCCAGCACCGTGTGGCGCAGGGCGTGGTTGATAGCATCGATGCGCTGCTGCAACTCTGCGGGCTTCAGCTGCTGCCGCTGCGACATCAAGGCGTTGTACTCCTTAATCCACGGCGCGAAGGTGTCGGCCACGTTCTGCACCCCGTTGATGGTGCAGCGGGCGGTATCCTGAAAGAGGAGAAGCTGGTTTTTGATATCCTCGGGCGTGTTGTTGAAAGGCGTGGCCGAAAGCAGCAGCACGCGTTTGCCGCCACGGATATTGCCCTTGTTGACGCGGCCCGACTTGGTGATGCGTTGCAGGAGGTCGTAGTTGCCTGTGGTGTCGTGGCGGAAGTTGTGCGCCTCGTCCACTATGATGAGGTCGTAGTACGACGGCAGGTCGTAGCCGTCGCCGTCTACGATCTTGTCGAGGCTGCCATTGCTCACAAAGCGGCTATAGCGGTTCTTCAACCCAAAGTCGTCAAAGGTCTTCACCCAGTTGCGCTCTACCGACGGGGGATAGACGACGAGGATGCGGGTGCCGTCGCCGTTGGCGGCCACGAAGCGTTGCGCTATCATGGCGGCAATCACCGTCTTGCCGAGACCCACCACGTCGGCGATGAAGCAGCCGCCGTGGCGGAGCATGATGTCGTAGCCCTGAATGACGGCATCGCGCTGATAGGTCAGGTCGTCATAGCCATCGGGCAGCACTGGTGCGAAGTCGTCCTCCACCTGCGTGCCAAACTGGTCTATCAGCACACGCATATAGAGCTCGTATGGCGTGGGCTGATGCTCCTGCGGAGCGAGGTGGGTGCGGTTCACGATGCGCTGCACATCATCCAGAGTAACAGGCAACGCGTCAGACCAAAGCTGTTGGAACTGCCCCTCGCAGTAGGCCACGTCGTCGTAGTCCTTCATCGCCACGTTGAGCTCGTAGCGCGGCGGCTCGGTGGTGCCGAGACCTTGGGCGGAGAGGTTGCTGCTGCCCATGATGACCCAGCCGTCGCTGTGCTCGGAGTGCAGCCGCGGCAGGCAGAGGTAGAACTTGGCGTGCAGGTCGCGCGTGGGGTGTATGCGCAACTCGAGGCGACCAGTGGCAATGTCGTCGCAAAACTGGCGTATGCCTTCGTCCACCTCACTGCTATAGTCGGCTCGGCGCACATCGTCGAGGAACGCCTCGCAATATTGCTCCAACGATGCCTCACGGTCGCCGAAAAATATCTTGCCGACAGCCTGCGCCCTGCGGAAGAGGTCGTCGATATTGATGCCGACGAGGATTTTAATCTCCTGCGTGTCGGCCAACTCCTGCCGCAGGCGGAAGTAGCCACTGCTGCGGAAAAAGCCCACCACGGCGTGGAACACGTCGAAATTTGCCATAGCCGACGCGATACCATGGAACTTGTCCATCAGCGTCGCATCCATGTTGTTGAAAAACTTGGTACTCATTAATGTCCTGCATTACAGCGTGGCTCTTCATCGGAGCGACAGGCAGGGATGTCAAGGGCACAAAAAAAGCGTGGATGTTTGTCTTGTCCACGCTCTGAGGCCCTAGGAACTGCCTGTCATTAGTGAAAAGTCTCCGTCCACGCTCACGCAGGACGCTTGTCGACTTATTCAGACTAATGACCACTAATGAAATTTCCTAGGTTTCAGAGCAGTGCCGAATAAAGTAGCAAACGCTTTGTTATATTATATGTATATTACTCTTTCTGTCTATATTCCTGGTTCTTAATTTTGTTGTTATTATTCCAATGTTTATATCATACTGCAAAGGTACGCAAAAAAAGATTTTTGAGTACAGGTGGATGCGATTTTTTTTTTCACAAACCCCTTGGACTCTGGCAATCTTTCCCCCATCTTACGCCCACTCGAAGGAACCACTGCCGGCACCGAGTTCGAAGTGGCACTTGACAATGCCGAGGTCAAGCTTGAGGTAGTTGCCCATGAGGGCAAACCGGGTACGCGCCGCCACACGTCCGTCGGGCAGCAGTTCGAAAAGGAACTTCTGCATGTTCATGGCCGTGGGAGCCAAAGCGGCAGACTCGACACCGCGGAGAAACCACTCCGGCACCGCGCCGGCGGCCTTGTAAAATGTCGAGAGGGGTTTCATCGGATGTGGGGAGCCTTGTGTGACGCCATAGCCCAACGCAATGACGCCCAGCAACTTTTCCCCTTCTTCAACCTCATAGCGTGAAGGCTGCTTGCTGAAGGTCAGCCCCACCCAGCAACTGTTGAGTCCAAGGGTCTGCGCCAACAGCACGAGGTGCTCGCCATGGTATCCCACCAACTCGTCGTCGCCACGGCGGCAGACGAGAGCCACATAGTTGCGTACACCGCTGAATTTTCCATACTTGGCTAAGCCGTGGGCAAAAGCTTCGGGTTCGTCGGACACAAGCTGCAGGTGCAGACCTGCGGTCCGGTTGGCCTCGTCGATAGCCTGGCGCAGTAGCGCAAGTTTCTCCGTCTCAATGGCTTTGTCGTTGTATTGCCGCACACTGTGCCGTGCAGCGATGGCTTCGTTCATTGTCATTATGTATTGTTTTTTTAGATTTCACGATGGCATGGTGTTGGCGGTGGGGTCGAGCCTACTCCACCTGAAGCAGAAGACCTTTGAGGTACTCGCCTTCGGGGTGGCAAATGGAGACGGGATGGTCCGCGGCATGGGGCAGCCGACGCACAATGCGAACACGGCGGCGGGCAGTCATGGCGGCGGTGAATACCATGATCTGGAAATCGTCGCGGCTGACAGCTTGGCTGCAGGAGAAAGTCATCAACATACCGCCCTGTGGGAGAGTTTCCATAGCCTTCTGATTGATGGCGCGGTAGCCTTTGAGCCCCTGCTGCAGGTGGCGGTGGCTTTTGGCGAAGGCCGGGGGGTCGAGGATGATGAAATCGTAAGGGGCGGCAACTTCTGCCGACGGCACGTGGACACCCATAGGCTGCTGTGGAACACTGGAGGCGGGGTGTGCAAGGAAGTCCAGCACATCGGCGACGGTGCCACGGTGAGGAGCGTCGGGGCCGAAGTTGAGGGCGACATTGCGGTTGCAGAGTTCCACGGCCTTGCGGCTGATGTCCACGGTCTCGACAAAGTCGGCACCGCCGCGGAGGGCGGCAAGGGAGAAGCCTCCGGTGTAGCCGAAGCAGTTGAGGACGCGGTGGCCTGCGGCGAACTGCTGGACAAGGGCACGGTTTTCGCGCTGGTCGACAAAGAAGCCTGTCTTCTGGCCCTCGAAGAAGTTGATGAGGAGGCGGTTGCCATGCTCGGTGATTTCCCATTCGTCGGGGGTTTCGCCCCAGAGGTAGCCATCCGTGGCACCGCCACCAGGAAGGGTGGCGCCGCTCTTGTCAAAGATAGAGCGGAGGCCGAGGGGCTTCAGAAGGTCGACGCAGAGATCGGTGAGCATGGGGAAGAGGCGGTGCATGCCTACGCTATGTGCCTGGAGGACAAGGACGCCGTTGTACCAGTCGGCGACGAGGCCGGGGAGGAAGTCGCCTTCTGCGTGGATGAGCCGGAAGACGTTGGTGGATGCGGAGGTGAAGAAGCCGAGGCGACATCGGTAGTCTATAGCGGACTGGAGACGGCGGCGGAAGAAGGCTTCATCAATCTGGGGAGTGTCGAAGGAGAGGACTTTGCAGATAATACTCTCCTGCTGGTAGTGGCCAGAGGCGAGCCACTGGCCGTGGGTGTCGACGACATCCACCAAGTCGCCCTCCTGGGGATTCCCCTCTGTGCATTTCACAGCGCCGGAGAATATCCACGGGTGGTGGCGCTGAAGGGCTTTTTCTTTACCCGGGGCAATGACGAGTCTCGTTCTGTTCATGTCTTTGTTCAAGCAGTTTGGCTGACGCAGTTCCGATGATTTCTCAACTTTCGGTTTTCAGTTTCATGTTGTGTATGGTCTGCACCGGATTATCCGATTTGAAGACGGCGTTGCCAGCCACAAGAACGTCGGCACCTGCCTCATATAGCAGCGGGGCATTCTGGAGGTTGACACCGCCGTCGACCTCGATGAGGCATCGGGAGTTCTTGCGCTCGCACAGCTCGCGCAGCTGACGCACCTTGCAGTAGGTGTTCTCGATGAACCTCTGACCGCCAAAACCGGGGTTGACGCTCATGAGCAGCACAAGGTCGCACTCCTACACGATGTCCTCCAGCAAGGCAACGGGCGACGAGGGGTTGAGTACCACCCCTCCTTTCATGCCTGCATCGTGGATGGCGTGGAGGGTGCGGTCGAGGTGGGTGCAGGTCTCGTAGTGGACAGTTAGGATGTCGGCGCCGGCATCGCGGAAGTCCTGCACATAGCGTCCAGGGTCCATGATCATCAGGTGTACATCCAAGGGTTTCTGCGCATGCTTCTTGATGTGTTTCACAATCGGCTGGCCAAAGGAGATGTTAGGAACAAAGAGTCCGTCCATGACATCGACATGGAGCCAGTCGCATTCGCTGGCGTTGAGCATTTCGATGTCGCGCTGGAGGTTGCCGAAGTCGGCACTGAGGAGGGAGGGGGAAACCATTTTCATAATTTGAGTTTTTCGAAGTTCTTGCCATATACGCCCTGGGCCTTGTTGACGGAGATGAAGGCGTTCTCGTCGATGCGATGTATAATCTGCATGACGTGAGATTTGTCGGTGCGGTGGACCATCATGAGGAGAACTTTCTGGTTCTTCTTGGTGTAGCATCCCTCGGCGTCGAGGAGTGTGGCACCACGCCCCACCTCCTTAGTTACAGCCTCGCCAATCTCCTCGTTTTTAAGAGAGAAGACCATAATCTGATAACTCTGCTTGTTGCCGTCGAGCACCATGTCGAGTACGTAGGTCATAACCCCCATGACGACATAACCATAGACGACGTTGCCAATCTTGCCGGAGACGAAGAAGGAGCAGCCGACGATGACGATGTCGATGAGCATAATCACACGGCCGGGGGAGATGTTGTAGTACTTGGTGACGATGAGGGCAATAATATCGGTGCCGCCGGTGTTGCCCCCCATGATGAAGGAGAGGCCGATGCCGAGGCCGCAGAGGGCACCGCCTATGATGGCGCACATGAAGGGATCGAACTGCATAGTGCCATCGGAGTTCTTGAAGAGGCTCTCCACATGCAGCCCCTGCTGCCACATGATGAAGAAGACCGACGACATGGCGATGCCATAAATGGTGTTGGCACCGAACTTGGAACCGAGCATCTTGAAGCCGATAGTGACGAGGATTCCGTTGAAGATAAGGTTGAGGATACCGATGGGAATGTGTATTCCCACGGCGTAATAGAGGATGGCGGAGAGACCGCTGACACCACCGCCGACAATTTGCGCCGGCAGCATGAAGGCCGACCAGCCGAAGGTGTAGGTCATCAGGCCTAACGTAATGACCACATAGGAGATGACGATGTTCTTGCTTTTCTTGAATATCTGCATGTTTTCAGGTTTAACGTTTACTATAATCGCGCGGGCCGAAGATACTGGTGCCGAGGCGAATGAGGCTACTCCCCTCCTCGACGGCGATATGCCAGTCATGGCTCATACCCATGGAAACTTCGCGGAACTCGGCACTGTCCTTGAAGGGGCCGGATTTCAAATCATCGAAAATGGCACGGATACGACGGAAGTCGGCGCGAACGCGGGACTGGTCGTCAGTATGGCTGGCCATGCCCATCACACCGCAGATGCGTACATGGGGATATGCGGTAGATGCGAGACTGTCCACAGAAAGTTCTTCCGGCAGGAAGCCAAACTTGGTCTCCTCCTGCGCCACATGCACCTGCAGCAGCACATCGACCACACGTCCGGCCTTTTCAGCGGCATGGTTGACATCTGCGAGGTGTTCCATGGAATCCACGCCGTGAATCATGCTGACAAAGGGGATATAATATTTCAGCTGTTTGGCCTGTATATGGCCAATGAAATGCCACTCAATGTCGTCAGGCAACTGTGAGTGCTTGTCGCGGAGTTCGGTGGCATAGTTCTCGCCGAAACAGCGTTGACCGGCGCAATAGGCCTCCCTGAGGTCCTCCACAGGCTTGAGCTTCGACACTGCCACCAGCTTCACACCCTCGGGCAGCGCAGTCCGGATTTTTTCTATGTTTTCCGCTATCATGCCCTTTCTAACGGCAAAACACTTTTTTTATTATATATACAATCGCTAAAAAAGACACTTTTTTTGCGGTACCAGATCAACCTCCACCGTGACGCAGAACCTCTTGCCAATTGCCAAGGGACGGGTTCGGGAATGCCGATGATGTAGCAGCCTTTGCCCCTCGGCGTCTTATACACCCCTATCTACCACACAACTTTGATATAAATGGCCGTCAAACGTGGCCGCCATCTTCAGCCGACCCTTTCCTCACACGGCACCGTAG
Organism: Bacteroidales bacterium; assembly: GCA_017480525.1. GTDB lineage: Bacteria > Bacteroidota > Bacteroidia > Bacteroidales > P3 > Colimorpha. The sequence continues at coordinate 6,607 of JAFVAM010000086.1, forward strand.
GGTCATTGCGCGATAATTTCGTAACGGGAGAGTCCAAAGGGTTCGCCTACAGATCGACTGTCGATGAGGTCGAAGTTGGAGGCCTCCTCGAGGGTGGTCATGTAGCCCTTCTTGATGTTGCCGTCGATGTTCACGGCGCACTGCCAAAGGCCTGTGACATCGCGTACCGGGGTAAGATCGACACTGCACCAGCCGTGGATGAAGTAATGTTCCTCGTATTCGTAGTGGAAGCCCACCCCCACCCTACGCACGTTACGGAGCGCATAGATGCCAAGTTCCATTCCATGGAACACGTATGCAGTGTCACTAAGTTCACTGGTCCAAGGGTAGTCGCAGGTTATGTAATAGCGGCCGTCGTATTTCATCACGTTGTACCAGATACGGGGCATATCGCCGAGGTCGTCGTGTACAAGCGGCGATCCGAACTCGCGCTGTTCCTCGGACATGGCAGTGTAGTAGTCTGCATATTTCTCCTTCTCCCACCTTAAGGTCACCCTCCGCAGCTGCTCCTGAAAGTCGGGGGCGTTGTGCGGCACGATGAAGTACGACGCGCGGAGGAACCGCATTGTTTCGATGCTATCGAAGTCGTATTCTCGGTAGAGGAACGTTGTGTCGTTCTGCACGAAGGTGGTCTCCACGGCATAGAAGCCGTCCCCCTGCTTAGGCACCGCCAGCTCAAGGTCCCGGTCGGTCACATATAGCGTATCCTTGTCATCAGACAATCGCAGTTGCTCCCCCTGCGCCTGGCAGGAGGTCGTCATCCCCAGTGCGGCCACCGCAGCGAATACATACAACATCTTCTTCATTGTCTGTGTGTGTGTTTTGTTTCCGTGTAATCTGTTGGTTCATTTCTGTATTTTTACCGCGTACATGTGCGGGGTGCGTTGCACGGCTGTTTCATAGTTTCGCGGCGGTGCGGGGTACATTGCATAACTTCGGACGGCATCGCACTCACGTGCAATCATATCATTTTGAGGTACCCCACCTCTTTGTCGGTGAGCTCGCGCCAGCGGCCGCGGGGGAGATCCTTCTTGGTGAGGCCTGCGAAGACGGTACGATCCAGCTTGTGCACCTCGTAGCCGAGGGCTTCGAAGAGGCGGCGCACAATGCGGTTGCGCCCGCTGTGCAGTTCAACGCCTACGACGCGCTTGTCCACTGTGCCGCCGGCGGCGGCATACTGTATGTCGTCCACATGCATGGGACCATCCTCGAGTTCAATACCGTCCAGCAGTTTCTTCATGTCCTCCTTGGTGACGGGCTTGTTAAGCTCAACCTGGTAGATTTTGTAGACCTGTGTGGAAGGGTGAGTGAGTTTCTTGGCCAGTTCGCCGTCGTTGGTGAAAAGGAGCAGACCTGTAGTGGCACGGTCCAGCCGCCCGACGGGATAGATGCGCTCGGCGCAACAACCGTCCATAAGCATCATGACGGTGTGGCGCTCCTGCGGGTCGTCTGTGGTGGTGATAAAGCCTTTGGGCTTGTTAAGCAGGAAGTAGCGCGGGCGCTCGGAGCGGAGCTTCTCACCACCGTACTGCACCTCGTCGCCGGGCATAACCAGATAGCCCATCTCGGTGACCACCTTGCCGTTCACCTTCACGCTACCGGCAGCTATCAGTTCGTCGGCCTCTCGGCGTGAGCAGATACCGGCATGGGCGATGTACTTGTTGAGGCGCATGGCACCTTCGGGATGTTCCTGTTTGGCCTTGGTGAACGATGGTTTTTTGCCCGTTGGACGGGCGAAGGGTTTCCTGTCGCCCCTGCGGGGTTCCGCGCCGTCGTATCTCTTGCGGGCAGGGTTGTCGGTGGCCTTCCACTGCGACTGTCTCCTCTCATCCTTGCGGTGTTCCGTTGTCTCACCCTGTCTGCGACCGGAGTTGGCACTTCTCCTCTCTCCTGACTGCTGCCTGCGTCCATTGGTAGGTTTCTCTATCGGCTTACCTTCGCCCCTGCGGGGCTTATCACTGCTTCTCTGCGGTTTGTTGTTGTCTTTCTTTATCATGGTCGTTTACATTTTCGTTTGGATTTTCTGATTTAATTCCTTCTGGCGCAGCGGATCCGTTCTTCCATTCTTCAAGTTCCATCATGGCGCGGTAGTGTCCGCCGAAGTGCATCACATACGGCCAGTCGAACTCCTTTTGCTGGTACTTCAGGAACCTCTCCACCTCCCGCACCAGCATCAGCAGTACGTCCAGTCTGCGCCGGTAGAGCCACTTGAGCGAGTCTACATCGTGCCTGCACGCCAGGACGAATCGGAGATTGACGGGCGTCAGTCCCCGACGCACCCAGTCGATGGCCTTCTCGTCGCCGTCGCAGGCGTTGCTGAGAATGGCCAACCAAGCAAAATCATGCTTGAAAAGCCACACCATGGCGTCATCGTCACCCCTGATGGCGTTGCTGAAGGCCGCCAATTCAGGCTTCATCTGCACCAGCAGCTTGAAGAAGTCAATCCTTCCGCTGACGCTCTTCACCAGCGCCAGCAGCAGTTTGACATCATATTGCTCCAAGCCTTTCATATCTTTTCGTTAACGAAAAAAACACCTCATTATTGCCCCACTTTGCGTTCCCCATCGAAAAAAACCGAAATGGCACGTAAGACATCTATTGTAGTCCATACTGCCACATCCCTTTGGTTCTCACTTGACGCCGTCACCACCGCTAACAAACTGAATATCGCCAACAGACACGACCTCAACGAAGAGAGTGGACCGCAACTTTCGTCGCGGTCCACCTTTTCACCATAGATTTTGTATAACGGCAACCATGCAAAATTGTTGCATCAGCCCCTGACCTTGGCACCCAGCTGGGTCTCCAGGGTCTTCTGTATCTTGTTCATAACAGACTCGATTTGTTTGTCGTTGAGGGTCTTGTCCTTGTCCTGCAGGATAAAACTGACGGCGTAGGACTTGAAGCCTTCGGCGATGCCCTTGCCTTCGTATACATCGAAGAGACTAATGCGCTTCAGCAGTTTCTTCTCGCACTGCATGGCGGCCTGCTCGATGGCGGCAAAGGTGACATCCTTCTTCAAGACGAGAGCCAGGTCGCGGCGCACCTCGGGGAACTTGGCCACCTCCTGATACTGAACCTCTTTAGTGGGGTACTGTTTCAGAAGGAGCGTCCAGTTGAGGTCGGCATAGTAGACAGGTTGCTTGATGTCCAGCTTCTTCAACAGGCTATGGCTAAGGGCACCCAATGTGGCGACGGTCTTCTTGCTGTCGCGCTGCACAAAGTCAAGTCCCTCGGAGAAATATTTGGCCTGCGAGGGTACCACCTCGATGCGCCCCATGTTTACACGCATACGCTGCAAAACAGTCATCACGTAGGACTTCAGGTAGAAGAAGTCACTCTCCGGGCTCTTCTGCTTCCAGCTTTCGGGCAGCATATTGCCGGTGAGGAAAAGGCCGACGTGTTCGGTCTCGGTGAAACGCTTGGTGACGGGCAGCGTGTCGTCCTCCACCTCATTCTTCAAATAGCCCCGCCCGAACTCGTAGAGCTTCTGGTCGTGGATTTTGTAGTTGATATTGCGCGCGATGCACTCCAGACCACTGTATAGCAGCGTTTGGCGCATGACGTTGAGTTCCTTCGAGAGGGGGTTGATGATGAAAATGTTGTGTCTCGGATCGAAGTCGGGGTTGTCTTCGTAGTATTCGCTCTTGGTGAGCGAATTGTTCATTATCTCGCTGAAACCGTTGTCGGTGAGGTAGTCGCTGACGGCATTCTTCAGCTTGCGCGGGTCGGGTTTCTTGCCGTAGGAAAGGCAACTGTGCAGACGGTCGCCTATGTGGATGTTGTTGTAGCCGTAGATGCGCATGATCTCCTCCACGATGTCGCACTCACGTGTGACGTCGGCCTTGCAGGTGGGCACCTTCAGCGTCATGCCTTCGGCGTCCTCGCGGCAAATTTCAATGTCCAGCGATGTCAGAGCTGTGCGCACAGCCTCCAAGGGGATGTCCTGACCGATGAGGTCGAACATGCGACGGAAGTTCACCTCCACCACGGGACTCTCTATCGTCTTGGGATATAGGTCTACCATGCTGCCGCACACCTCGCCGCCCGCCGTCTCGCGGATGAGCTTCACGGCGCGGCGCAGAGCCCACTCGGTGATATTGGGGTCGCAGGTGCGCTCGTAGCGATAGCTGGCGTCGGTCTTCAGCGTGTGGCGCTGGCTGGTCTTTCGTATGCTGACGGGGTTGAAGAAAGCACTCTCGATAAAGACGCTGGTGGTCTCCATGCTCACACCGCTCTTCTGTCCGCCGAAAACGCCGGCGATGCACATGCCCTCGTGTTCGTCGCATATCATGAGGTCGCGAGCGTCGAGCGTGCGTTCCACGCCGTCCAGAGTTGTGAACTTGGTTCCCTGCGGCAGACGCTTGACGACGACATGCCCGCCGCCAATCTTGTCGGCATCGAAAGCATGCAGCGGCTGTCCCACCTCCATCATGACGAAGTTGGTGACATCCACCACGTTGTTGATAGGCCTCAAGCCAACGGTGCGCAGACGATTCTGCAGCCATTCGGGACTCTCCCCCACCCTCACGCCGCGCAGCGTGATGCCGGTGTAGCGCGGGCAAAGTTCCGGCTCTTCTACAGTGACCCGGATAGGTTGTCCGGCGGAAGCTCCTTCAAGTGCTGTAATCTCAGCCACTTCGGGCCACTTGATGCTGAGTTGCTTTCCCTCGCGCGTGTTGCGCACCGCCACCACGTCGCGTGCCACGCCAATGTGCGAGATGGCGTCCATGCGGTTGGCCGTGATGGCCACCTCCAGCAGGCAGTCGTCCTTCACGTGGAAATATTCCTTGGCGGGCATTCCGACGGGGGCGTCGTCGGGCAGCACCATGATGCCGTCGTGGTCGGTGCCAAGCTGCAGCTCATCGGCAGCGCAGAGCATACCTTCGCTGACTGCACCGCGCAGCTTGCCTTTCTTGATCTCGTAGTATTCTGTCTCCGAAGTGTATATCTTGGTGCCTATCCGGGCGCACACCACCTTCTGTCCTGCGGCCACATTGGGGGCACCGCATACGATGTTCAGCGGCCGCTCGCCGCCAACGTCGACGGTGGTCAGATGCAGGTGGTCGCTATCGGGATGAGGCTCGCAGGTAAGCACTTTCGCTATCACTACATGCTCCAGTCCTCCCTTGATGGTCTCCACCTTCTCCATGCTGTCCACCTCCAGCCCGCTGAAGGTCAACAGGTCGTCCAGTTCCTCAGGCGTCATCTCGCCCAAGTCCACATATTCCTTAAGCCAGTCGAATGATATATTCATATATATTATATTTTAATTATCCATGTAAAGAAAGCAGAGCCTCCTCAATGTCGGCAAACCCTTCCCAATCGACATCCATCTCCTTGCGTTCAATGTCGACCACAGTTTTCACCATGTCACCGAAACAGTTCGGCGTCATGGAGCTCAGTATATTCTTGTCTGTCGGACGGTCGAAAATTTGCATGGTTCGACACTTTATCTCGTTGCCAAAATCAGTCTGCAAAAATCAAAAGCTACCTAATCTTTGCCCAGCTGTCCTTGAGAGTACATGTGCGGTTGAACACGAGACGTCCGGCTGTCGAATCGCGGTCGGTGCAGAAATAGCCCATGCGTTCGAACTGGAAGCGCTCGATGCCGTCGGCAAAGCGCTGCGACTTGCCGTGCACGGCCTCGACGAGTGCTGGTTCGCACTTGGCGGTGACCACACGCAACGAATTGGGGTTGAGGTTTTCGAGGAATGTATGTCCCTCTTCGACATCATCCGGTGCCTCGACGGCAAAAAGACGGTCGAAGAGGCGCACCTCGGCTTCCACGGCACTGTGGGCGGCCACCCAGTGGATGGTCCCCTTCACCTTGCGCCCGTCAGGGGCATCGCCGCCGCGTGTGGCGGGGTCGTAGGTGCAGTGGATACAGGTGATGTTGCCCTCGGCGTCCTTCTCCACGCTCTGTGCGGTGACAAAGTAGGCGTAGCGCAGGCGAACCTCCTGGCCGATGGCCATGCGGAAATATTTCTTCGGAGCCACCTCCATGAAGTCCTCGCGCTCTATCCACAGTTCGCGGCCGAAGGGTACCTGGCGTGTGCCGTCGGCCTCGCACTCCGGATTGTTGATGGCGGTGAGCATTTCGGTCTGGCCTTCGGGGTAGTTGTCTATGACCACCTTCACCGGGTCGAGCACCGCCATGCGGCGCTCGGCCACCTGGTTCAGATGCTCGCGAAGCGAGAACTCCAACAGTCCGTAGTCGATGATATTGTCGCGCTTGGCCACGCCAATGCGCTCGCAGAAGGCCTTGATGCTCTCCGGCGTGTAGCCGCGGCGGCGGAAGCCGCAGATGGTCGGCATGCGCGGGTCGTCCCAGCCGCTGACATAATTCTCCTTCACCAGCTGCAGCAGCTTGCGCTTGCTCATCACCGTGTAGTTGATATTCAGGCGGGCAAACTCGTACTGGTGGCTCGGCCAGATGCCCAGCTGTTCGATGAACCAGTCGTAGAGCGGACGGTGGATATCGAACTCCAACGTACAGATGCTGTGCGTGATGTGTTCGATGGCGTCGCTCTGGCCGTGGGCGTAGTCATACATCGGGTAGATGCACCACTTGTCACCCGTGCGGTGGTGGTGGGCATGCAGTATGCGGTACATGATGGGGTCTCGGAACATCATGTTCGGGTGGTTCATGCTGATCTTGGCGCGGAGCACTTTGGATCCGTCCTCAAACTCGCCAGCCTTCATGCGGCGGAACAAGTCGAGGTTCTCCTCCACCGACCGGTTGCGGTAGGGACTGTCGGTACCGGGCGTGGTCACGGTGCCGCGGCCGGCGCGGATTTCGTCCAGCGTCTGGTCGTCCACATATGCCATACCCTTCTGTATCAGCAACTCGGCCCACTCGTATAGCTGGTCGAAATAGTCACTCGCATAGTGCTTCTCCGCCCAGTCGAAGCCCAGCCAGTGGATATCCTCCTGGATGGAGTCCACATATTCGGTGTCCTCCTTCACAGGGTTGGTGTCGTCGAAGCGGAGATTGGTCTTGCCACCATATTTCTTTGCCAGTCCGAAATTAATGCATATCGACTTGGCATGACCGATGTGCAGGTAGCCGTTAGGCTCAGGTGGGAAACGGGTCTGGATGGCGGTGTACTTGCCCTTGCGCAGGCCGTCCTCAATGATTTCCTCCAAGAAGTTCAGTTGCTTTTCGGCAGCAGTGTTCTCTTCCATAATGATTTGATATATATATAGATTTACAAAATGTCCACTTACAATTAAAAATGCAAATATACAAAAAAAGCCACAAACGGAAAAAAAATATTTGGCCATGTCAATCATCTTTCGTACTTTTGCAGCATGAAAAAGATAACCCTTGCATTAGCCATGGCAGGCAGTATCCTGCTCAGTTCATGCGACTTGATGTCGCAGATGGCCACCCAGGTGGTCAGTGTAGCCAACCTTGCCAACTGCGATTTCTCGCTGAAAAACGTCTCCAACGTCAGTGTGGCGGGTGTCAACGTGAAAAACCTCACACAGGGCAACCTCTCCGCCACCGACGTCGTCAAGCTCGTGGCCGCCTACCAAAGCAAGCAGGTGCCGCTGAACCTCGATGTGAATGTCGATGTCGCCAACCCCACGACCACTCAGGCCTCCATGACTGCTTTGGACTGGATCCTTGCCATTGATGGCACCGACATGGCCAACGGCGTCTCCAGCAAGAACTACACCATCAAGCCCAGCACCACCACCACTGTGCCCCTGCCCGTTTCCACGGACCTCGGCCAGCTCTTCTCGCAGAAAGGTCTCGATGCACTGAAGACCTTCGCCTCCAGTTTCACCTCCGACGGCATCTCCTCCAAGGTAGGCCTCCGCGTCCGCCCCTCGTTGAGCGTCGGCACACAGCAGTTCCCTTTCCCCAACTACATCAAACTCGAAAAGAAGACCGGCTCCGCTTCTACGGCTGCCGCGAAATCCTGAAACAGACAGAAGACAAACCCTTAAAAGAAAGTCCCGTTGCCTCTCATTGGAGCATACGGGACTTTTTCTCTCTCTTTCACGCCAACCCGCTATCCTCTCCCCCTCCTGTCGCCAGGCGGAAAAAGAGCTGGGCGGCAGGCTCGACGAGGGCGTCGGGGAAGGTGTAGTCGGGATGGTGGAGTTCCGGCTGGTGTACACCGCTGCCTATGCCGAACATGGCACCCTTGTAGTGTACCAGGTATTCGGCAAAATCCTCACTCCAGCGGTTGGGTTCCATCTGGTAGCACACCCTCAGCGGCACCTCGTCGGCCGCTTTCGCTATCTCTTCCACGGCGTCGCCATAGTTCTCGGTGGCACGGAAGGGTTCCTGCAACATGCGGCTGACCTCCAGTCCGTGACGGGCGGAGATTTCCTCCACCGCCTGGTTGGCGTCTCTGATCAGATGCTCCATCTCGTCGTTGGTGAACGCACGGAGTGTGAACATCACCTCGGCATGGCCCGCCGAAGTGCCGAAAGCGGGACTGCCCAGATAGACGCAGATGATCGTGGACTGGCGGAATTCACCATCAGGCCTGTTGAACGCGTCGAACCTCTTGACAATCTCAGCCACCGCCAGCCCAGGGTTGATGCCCAGCTCGGGCGTAGAGGCATGAGTCTCGCGACCGTCCAGATGGTAGACAACGCCCGTAGAGGCAGCGGCAAACGTGCGTGGACACAGCACCACGGTACCCAGCGGGTAGCCGGGCAGGTTGTGCAGGCCGAAAAAACGCACGATGGTGTACTGCTGCAAGATGCCGCTCTCCAACACGGCACGCGCGCCTGTGCCGGTCTCCTCGGCAGGCTGCCAGAGGAGGAGGATATTGTCGGTTGGGGAGAGGCCGTCGACAAGCTCCGCCAGACGGAGAAGGATAGCGGTATGGCCGTCGTGGCCGCAGCGGTGGCCGATGGGCAGGGCGTCGGTGTCGGCTCGGAAAGCGACGGTGGGGGCATGCGGGTCTTTGCCCCACACAGCAACAACACCCCATCCTCCCACATGGGTATAGACACGGTCGGGATGCAGCTCCTGCAGGTGGCGGACAATCAGGTCGTGGGCAAACTGTTCGTTGCCGGCAGTCTGCGGGTGCTCATGGAGAGCCTTACGGATTTCAATATAATCTGATGTTTCCATATCTACAACCACTAACACAAAACCTATAACTTTTTTATCTGCTCGGCGAAGAAGTCGCCGCGATGTTCGAAATTCTTGAAGGTGTCGTAGCTTGCCGCCGCCGGCGAAAGGAGCACCACACCGCCCTGCGGCGTGTGCGCGACACACCACGGAACAATCTTGGTGTAGTCGTCCTCCACCAGATATTGAGAATTGAGAATTGAAAACCGGGAATATATCCTGCGGCCGGCCTGGCCGACGAAGACAAGGTTGGAAACGGGGTGGTCCTCAAGGAAGCTCACCAACGGAGAATAGTCGATACCTCGGTCGAAGCCGCCGAGGATGAGGGTATCCACATGCCCCAAGGCGCGCACGGCGGCGATGGCGGCCTCGGGAATCGTGGAGATGCTGTCGTCGTACCACGTGATGCCGCACTTCTCCCCCACCCTCTCCATTCTGTGTCTCAAACCCTTGAAAGTGGAAAGTGGAACACGGAGAGAGGAGAGCGGCTGCTGCAGGACAAGTCCCGCCACACGGCAAGCCACCAGCGCATTGCTGCTGTTGTGGTCGCCAGGCAGGGGGAAGACGTCGAGCAGCTGACGCTCCTCCGGCGACACATCGGCGAGGCTGTATGGATGGACATTGGCTCCTGTTGAGACGCAACCCGAGGCGTCTCCCCGGTCGGGATGCAGGCAAAGTGCGACAAGGTCGCGCAACTCCTCGTTGTCGGCGCAAAAGAAGAAGTGGTCGCCCTCGCGCTGACGCAGGGCGGTCTGCATCTTGGCCATCTTGTAGCCCATATAATCCCCGTAGTGATCCAGATGCTCCTGGAAGAGATTGAGCAGCACCGAGATATGTGGTGCACGGTGGATATTCTCCAGCTGGTGGCAACTCAGTTCGGCCACCACTATGCAGCGCTCATCAAGCTCGTCGAGGATGTCGAAAAGCGGCACCCCGATGTTGCCCGCCAGGAAGCTGCCCGGCAGCAGGTGGTGGATGAGACTGGCCGTGGTGGACTTTCCTTTGGTGCCGGTGACGCCGATGGTGCGGTCGCCATAGACCTGCAGGAAGAGGTCCGTGAGGCTCGACAGCCGGAACCCCTGCGCCGGAAACTGGAACGTCGGGATGCCGGGACTCTTGACAACCAAATCGAACGGCCATTCGTCGTGCCACTGCCCGCCGAAGTCCTTCCAGCGCAGGTCCTTCACCTCGGTGGCGACAGCGTATTCCGTATGCGGCAACAGTCTCTTTATCAAACGCTCGGCGCTCTGTCCTTCACGTCCATAGCCCGCCACAAGGAGGCGGCGGCCTTCGAGGAGGGATTTCAGTTGTTGCTCTCTGTACATGCGGCTTGCAGGATTTGGAATTCTTCAGGGGAGAGGTTGCCCTGGGGAGAGATGGTTTGGAGAGAGGAGATGGGTGCTGAGGATTGCATCTTTTCCATCGCTTCTGCCTGAAGGCCCCTCAAGAGGGCGGGACGTTCGCCGGGATACCATCGGCGGAGGGTCATGGCAAGGGCCTGGTTCACCTCGCCGACGGTGCCCACGCACTCGAAGGGCTTGGTCTCCGCCACGCCGCGCAGCTGGTCGAACTCCGGGCGCAACGTCTCGTCGTCGAGCATCGACTTGCCGAAGATGCTGTTGAGGCGTTCCGGCACGATGAAGGGCGAGAGGATGATGTAGGCGAAGAGGCACTTGGCGCAGTGACCACACCAGATGTCCTGCTTGCTGCCCACGTTGCACGAGCGGAAGACCTCGTGATAGGCCGTGAAACGGCTGAAGAGCATGGCAATCTGCAACTCGCTGAGCGGCCGCAGGAAGGAGAAGTAGTTGAAGGAAGAATGGGTGTAGTTGCGGAAGTCGTTTTCAAACTCCAGGCTTTTGGAATACTGGTGGTTGACATAGGAGCCGCGGACAGTGCTCTCGTTGGCGGAGTTCTCGTTGCTCAAGGCCACATTGGGTATGCCCGTGAGTGCCGAGGCCAGGCGCGTGTAGAAGGCCAGCATGGCCGAGAAAGGCGTGTGGCCGTTGAGGTAGCCCCTGGCGTTGAGGTCAAGCAGCGCAGGGTCGATGCGGCGACGGATGACCAGCACCTCGTCCAGCGGAAAACCCGCCACGCGGGCGCACTCCGCCGTGGCCCCGCGGGGGTTCATGATGAGCGGCCGTATGCTCATACCGGCACGGCGCAGCAGCTCCAGTGTCACCACACTGTCCTTGCCACCGCCGATGGGGACGAGATAGGAGGACTCTCCCCCGCCCCTCTCGTCCGGAAAGGCAGGCTGACACAGGCTGCTGCCGCTGACGATTGTCATGAAATTCTCCATATCGGGCTTCTCCTCTCGATTCCCGCCGTTCTCCCCCTCACAAAGGGGCCGGGGGAGGTTCCCTGCGACAAGCCCGTTGGTGTAGTAGAACTCCCCCAGGCCGTTCCAGTAGAGCTTCTTCCAGAAGGCCACCTGCTGCGCGTCGAGAGCGCCGCAGAGCACACGCACCACGGGCGGGCAGGCGCACTTCCAATAGCTGATGAGTTCAATCATGCCGATGTCAAACACCAGCCGGTCGAGCAAAGCCTCCGGCATGTCGCGATGCAGGAAGGGACGCTCCTCGACAAGGGACTCGGGATGGAACACCACGTCGCCCATGCGGAAGTCGAACCACAGGCGCAGTCCCCCGTCCGTCCACTCGTGGTGGAACGCCTCGTAGACGAACTCTGGGTATCGCCCGCGCAAGGCCATATATATACTATGGTTTTCTTTCATATAACACCAATAACTGCATCGGCGGAAAAATATTGTGTCGGCGACAAACAAAAACCATGGCCATGCGAAGGGCGTACCAACGTCCTATCATCTCCCACCGAGGTAGGAGTTGGTAGGGCTTTGGTAGGGCTTTGGTAGGGAGATGATACGGTGTTGATACCTCTTTGGCACTGAATTTCAGCGTTTTGCAACTTCATTTTTCACCTAAAACACTGACAACATGACAGTTGCAACACTTTTTCGGGCTTTTTTCAAATCTTTTTCACCCCGTAGGCAATAAAAAAGGCTGCGTGTCGTTAGAAGTGGAAAAACAAAAAAAATGATTACTGATTTCATACTCCTCGACATTGCCAAAGGCTGGAAAACCGCCATCATGATTGTGCTGATGATAGCGGTGTTCTACTTCTTCCTCATCAAACCGCAGAGCGACAAGGCCAAGAAAGAACAGTCCTATCGAGACGGATTGAAAAAAGGCGACCGTGTGATGACCGCCGGCGGCATCCACGCCAGTTTCGTGAGCCGCGACGGCGTCATGGCCATCATCGAGGTGGCCGCGGGCACCCGCATGAAGGTGCAGATTGGAACTCTGCAGCCCATTCCGGGAGAGAAAAAATGAGAGTCCACTCCCATTAAGATTTTTTAACAGAAGAAAACTTGGAAAACTCCTTGCGTTTTCCAAGTTTTTTTGTATCTTTGCAACTCCTTTTTGCATGGAACACTTCGGGATTGACCCGTTTATCCCTCTGCAAACAAAGGAGATGCATTGAAAATGGCAAACGAAGAGAACAAAGAAAAGATTGTGGAGACAGCGCTGGAGATGTTCAACACACGCGGCTGCCGGGGGGTGACGATGGACGACATCGCGCAGGCGATGCGTATGTCGAAGCGGACCCTCTACGAGACTTTCGCCAACAAGGAGGAGCTTTTGGCAGCCTGCCTCGACCTGGTGCACCGCCGCACCAACGAGCGCCACCGCCGCGCCCACAGCCAGGTGGACGAGCCTCTGCTAGTGGCCATGTACATGCTGCGCACCAATGCCATGTTCATCCACAAGTACCACCACATCATCGAGGAGACGGAACGCTACTACCCCGACATCCACGACCGCTTCTTCAAGCTCCACATCGGCAGCCTGCGCAACTTGATGCAGCACGGCATGGACTATGTGAAGGGCCACGGCTACATGCGGCCAGACGTGGACGTGGAGGTGGCCGTCGACTTCCTGTGCAACCTCGTGCAGCAGCACCGCATCTCGGAGGTGACGGACCGCGAGGAATACAAGCGCCAGCTCAACGAGGTGTGCTTCACCTTCCTGCGTGGGCTGATGACCACCGAGACACTCATACGCTACGACCGCGAGGTGGGCCATTTCGCCGAGGTGATACAGCGGCTCGACGCCGAAAACCGATTTTGACAAGTTAATAAAAGAATAAACACAAAATACAACAGATGAAACTGAAAAGACTGACATTAGGACTGGCTTTGATGGCGCTGGCCACGGGGGCAGCGGCGCAGCAGACGCTGCGGCTGTCGCTCGCCGAGGCGCAACAGTATGCCGTCGAACACAACCAGACGATGAAGAACGCCGACCTGGAGGTAAAGAAGGCCGAGATGGAGCGCTGGAAGACACTCTCCTCCATGCTGCCCTCCGCAAAGGCCACGTTCGACTACCAGAACATGCTGGGCTACGAAATGGAGATGAAGATGGGCGGCGCAGGCATCAAGATTCCACTGAACCCCAACGGCACCTTCGGCGTCAATGTGGCCATGGCCCTGAGCGGCGCACAGGTGGTGGGCACCATGCTGCAGAACCTGGCCATGGAGATGACCGACATCTCGCGCCAGCAGACCGAGCAGCAAACGCGCTCGCAGGTGAAGAACGTCTATGTGAGCATCCTCGTCATGGAGCAGACCGTCGGCCTGCTGGATTCCAGCCTGGCCAACCTCGAGCGGCTGGCTGCCACGAGCCAGAGCGCCGTGGACGTGGGCGCCGCCGAACAGGTGGACGCCGACAAGCTGCAGGTGCAGGTGGCCTCCATGAAGAACAGCATCAACAGCACCAAACGCTCGCTCCAGATGCTACGCAACTCGCTCATCCTCCAGCTCGGTGCCGAGGTGGGTACACAGGTGGAGCTGACCACGCCGGTGGACGACATCCTGAGCGTCGATGCCGCCGCGCAACTCCTCAACCAGCCTTTCCACCCCGAGAACAACTACAACTACCAGCTCCTGGCCAAAAACGAGGAGCTGGCCACCAAACAGGTGAACATGGCCTGGATGGACTTCCTGCCCACCGTGGCCCTCTTCTACCAATACAGCGGCAAGACCTATTTCGGCAAGGACGAGGGCATGAACATGACGCCGCCGAACATGATCGGCGCCAGCATCAGCATGCCGCTCCTCACCAGCGGCACACGCTACGCCTCTGTCAAGAGCGCCAAAATCGCCCAGCAGGAGACGCGCAACAGCCGCCAGCAGGCCGAAGACGGGCTGCAGGTGCAGTTCAACCAGCTGCAATACGACCTCGCCTCGGCCCTGGAGACCTACGACATACAGAGCAAGAACCTCGACGTGACCAAGCGCGTCTTCAACAACGTGACCGAGAAGTACAAGTTCGGCCGCGCGAGCAGTCTGGAGGTCACCACCGCCAGCACCGACATCATCTCCGCCCAGAGCAACTACATACAGGCCGTGATGAGCGTCATCAGCGCCCAGGTGGCCCTGGAGGACATGCTTAATCAATGAAGAATGAGGTGTGAAGCAATAAAAAACAACGAAATAAATATACAATAATGAATAAATATCTGAAAATTGCTACTGTCGCCATGGCCACGCTCTCACTGGTGGCCTGCGGCGGCAAAGGCGGCGACAAGGCCGCCACGACGACCAAGAAAGAAGCCGAGAAGGTGAAGGTGCAGGTGCTCGAAAACGAGCGCATCGCCAAGAGCCTCGAACTCTCCTCGACCCTTGAGGGCTACGAGACAATGAACATCGCCCCCTCGGTGACGGGTCATATCGAGCACATCTATGTCGAGGTGGGAAGCCGTGTGCAGAAAGGTTCCATGCTCGTGCGCATGGACCAGACGCAGCTCAACACGACGCGCATCAACCTGGCCAGCACCAAGACCGAGCTGGACCGCGTGACGGCCCTCAAAACCACAGGAAGCGTCAGCGAGCAGGTCTACGACCAGACCAAGGCCGGCTACGACCAGCTGGTGGAGAGCGAGAAGTTCCTCGACCAGAACACCTTCGTCAAGGCCCAGTTCGCCGGCGTCATCAGCGCCAAGAACTTCGAGGACGGCGAGATGTATGCCGGCCAGCCCATCCTGACGCTGACCCAGATTTCGCGCCTCAAGGCCATCATCAACATCCCGGAGACCTACTTCCCCCAGGTGAAGCAGGGCATGAAGGTGGACATTGCCAGCGACATCTATCCCGGCCAGACCTTCCCCGCCACCATCGAGATTGTCTACCCCACCATCGACCCCGCCAGCCACACCTTCCAGGCCAAGTTGAACATTCCCAACAGCGCCGAGAAAATCCGTCCGGGCATGTATGTCCGTGCCACCCTCGCCATCGGTGAAATCGACGCCATCGTGGTACCCTACCAGAGTGTGCTGAAACTCACGGGCAGCAACGACCGCTATGTGTTCGTGGCCGACGGCAACACGGCGCGCCGCGTTGCCGTCACCATGGGCAAGCGCTTCGACGACCGCATCGAGATTATCCCCGTCGAAGCCGGTGCCATCAAGGCCGGCGACCGCCTCGTCGTCACAGGCCAGGCCCGCCTCGTCGACGGCGACAACCTGGAGATTGTAGAATAACAAAAACACTTTCAACTTACACCCATGGCAATTTACAAGACAGCAATCAATAAGCCCATCACGACAGGCCTCATTTTCGTGGCCGTCATTGTGCTGGGTCTCTTCTCGCTCTCGCGTCTGCCCATCGACCAGATGCCCGAGATGGACCCGCCCTACGTCACCGTGATGACCACCTACGCCGGCGCCAACGCCAGCGACATCGAGACCAATATCACCAAGCTCATCGAGAACTCTCTCAACTCGGTGGACGGTCTGAAGAACATCACCTCCAACAGCCGCGACAACATCAGCGTCGTCACGCTGGAGTTCGAGTGGGGTTCCGACATCGACGAGGCCCTCAACGACATACGCTCCTTCGTCGACCTGCTCTACGACAACCTGCCCGACGGTGTCTCACGCCCCATGATCCTCAAGCTCAACTCCTCGGCCATGCCCATCATGGTCTACGGCTTCACAGCCGATGAGAGCTATCCCGGCCTCGACCGTATCATTGAGGACAACGTGGTCAACGTGCTCAACCGTATCGACGGCATCGGCAACATCACCGTCAGCGGCGCCCCGGAGCGCTACGTCTATATCGACCTCGACCCCAAGCAGCTCGACGCCTACGGCATACCCCTCGAAATGGTGGGCCAGGCCATCAGTGCCAACA
>JAFVAM010000087.1 GCA_017480525.1 Bacteroidales bacterium
GACAGCACCGAGTGGCGCGGCCGCACCTACACGGAGAGCGGCACCTACAGAGACACGGTGCGCAAGGCGGTGTCCGGGGTAAGCGACAGCATCTACATCCTCCACCTGACCATTCACGAGGCCGAGCACGGCGTCACGGACACCACGGTGTGCGACAGCTTCAGCTGGCACGGCGTGCGCCACACGGTCACGGGCGACTACCAGTACAACGTGACCGATGCTAACGGATGCTACGCCACCGACACCCTGCACCTGACGGTGAATCTCCCAGTATCTGACACCATGTCTCAACGTGTCTGTGACACCTTCACATGGCGTGGCAATACCTATGACACCACAGGAACATATCTTTCTGTGGATGCGAGCACCATCGATGGACACTGTGACACCATTCATGTCCTACGTCTCGTGGTGGACAATGACATCACGGTCTCCAGTACACCAGTTACGGTCTGTGACTTTGGTGAGTGGCGTGGCAACTACTACCTCGCTTCGGGCGAATATCGTGATACGATTGAGAATGCAGTGAATGGTCACTGCGACTCTATCTATGTCTTAGAATTGACTGTAAACCATCCATCGAATACTTCCGAGAATCAGGAAGTCTGTGATACTTACACATGGCATGAAAATGTCTATGGATACAGCGGTTCATACCTCTATCTCCACACCGATGACAACGGTTGCACCAGTGTTGACACCCTCAGGCTCCAAGTCCATCACAAGACTTATGGCGTTGATCTACAGACAGCCTGTGCCCAGTATGACTGGAATGGCACCCTCTATACCGCCACGGGATTCTACACCGATACGCTCTCAACGGTCAATGGTTGCGATAGTGTGGTGACGCTCGGACTCACTATTCATAACAACCACTACTACGAGACCTCCACCACTGCCTGCGACACATTCGTATGGCGCGGCAGTCGTTATGTTGTGTCTGGCGAATATCGTGACACCGTCCGAAATGCTGTCAACAGCTACTGCGATTCTATCTATATACTCCATCTCTCCCTCTACAGCGACAGTCTGGCCGAAGTTGAGCATCATGAGGTCTGCGACCATCTCTGGTGGCGCAACACCCGCTACAACGCCTCTGGAAGCTATCGTGATACCGTCCATAATGCCGTTCATGGTGTCTGTGACTCAGTGTACGTCATGACTCTTGCAGTTTACCACAACGACATTGCTGCCACGGACACCGATACTTCCTGTGGCTTTTACACTTGGCGTGGCAACGTCTATCGCACTTCGGGTGAATATCGCGATACGGTGCACAACGCTGTCGGTGGCCAGTGCGATTCTGTCTTCACCCTCCATCTAACCGTCTATAGTGATAGTCTGGCAGCCACCTCGGCCGTCACGGTTTGCAACTTCAGTGAGTGGCGTGACAGTCTCTACACCGAGCCGGGTCTCTACTTCGACACCGTGCGCAACGCCGTCCACGGCTATTGTGACAGTATCTACTCCATCGACCTCCGCATACGCCGCGGCACCTTCACCAGTACTACCCAGACAGCCTGTGACAGCTATACTTGGCATGACAATATCCTTAATGCCAGCGGCACATATATGTACCTCTACGACAACGAAGAAGGCTGTGCCAGCTTCGACACGCTGCATCTCACTATCAACAGAAGCCTGGCAGGAGTCTCCTTTGCCGTCAGTTGCGACGAATACATCTGGCATGATGAGACCTACACCACATCAGGCACCTATGTGTACCGTTATGAAAGCGAGGAGGGTTGTGCCAGCGCCGACACGTTGCATCTAACACTAAGCAAAGGCACGCACCACTATGACACGGCCACGGCCTGCGAAGGCTACGAATGGCATGGACAGCACTACGGGGCTTCGGGCATCTATACCTACAACTACCGCGATGCTGCCTCTTGCCCCAGCACCGACACGCTCTATCTCACGCTACGCGTCGGCATCCACAACGTGTTTAGCGACACCGCTTGCGACAGCCTGTCGTGGCACGGTGTCACCTATACCGAAAGTGGTAACTATTGGTACGAATACCGCTCCCACGAGGGCTGTGCCAGTGCTGACACGCTGCATCTCACCCTCCGCCGCAGCCAGTATACGTCTACCACGGCGCACACCGCCGCACCCTATCTGTGGCATGATTCCGCCTACATCATCGAGGATACCTACGTTTTCCACGACACCACAGTCTTTGGCTGTGAATGGGTTGACACGCTACACCTTTTCGTCCATAGTACCAGCAACACCTCCTTGCAACTCAGTGCCTGCGACAGCTATCAGTGGCACGACAACACCTACACGCAGGGCGGTGCCTACATCTATCGCTACATCGACAGTTTCGGTGTGCCGAGTGCCGACACGCTATTCCTTACCATCGGACACAGCTCTCATCAGGTGGATCTGAATTCTGCTTGCGACAGCTTCGCTTGGCGTGGCACCACCTACACCGCCTCGGGCATCTACCTCAACTCTTACGTCAACGAGGAGGACTGCCCCAGTGTTGACACGCTCCATTTGACCATCCGCTACTCCAACACCGCTATCGATAGCCATCAGGTTTGCGACAGCTTCATCTGGATTAACGGAAAGACCTATTACGGCGATACCCTCGGCGTGACCCACACCCTTGCCAATGCCGATGGTTGCGACAGCGTGGTCTCTCTCGTACTGAGCATCCGCCATAGCACCTCGTCCGTTGTTACCGACACTTTCTGCGCCGGCACGGAATACCTCTTCGTCACTACCACCTACAATCTTCCAGGCTACTACGTGGACACCCTGGTCAATGCCAGCGGTTGCGACAGCGTCACTGGTCTGAATCTCGTTCAAGTGGAACCGCCGCAACTTTCGGTGTCCTACACCTACTCCTGCGAGAGCAAGAGCTATCAGTTAGTGGCCACTACTGACGCATCTTACCTCACATGGAATGCTACGCCCGAGGACACCAGCCTCAGCATCAATGCTGGCGGCGACACCCTCAGCGTCCTGCCTTCCGAGGTAACAACCTACACCGTCTTAGCCGACCACCGCTCCACGCTGCTCTGTCCGGCAGTCCGCTCCGTCACCGTTACGCCCATCGCTATCCCCAAGGCTGTCATCCGCCTCACTCCCGAGTTTGTCACCATCGACAACCGTGCCTTTGTGGCCTTCGACGACAGCTATGGCACCATTGAGCGTAAGTGGTTTATCGACAATGTCGAACAGAACTCTGTGGAACCTCGCTTCACCTACTCCATCCCAACCGCCCACGACTCGGTCACGCTCTCGCTCATGGTCCACAACGGACTCTGCACCGACACGGCGTCTGTTGTCGTTCCCGTGGTGGTCAGCGGATTCTTCGCCCCCAACGTATTCATCCCCAGCGATGATGCCAACGCTGTCTTCAAGGTCAGCATCCCCGCTGTCGATGAGTTCGAAATCAGCATCTACAACCGTCAGGGCTTGCTGGTATTCCGCTCCACCAACATTGACGAGGCTTGGGATGGTACCCACAGCGGCACCAATTGTCAGGGCGGTGCCTACGTTTACACGGTACACTACACCGAGAAAACCCGCCCGGGCATCTGGCAAAAGAGCGTGGGTTCCGTACTCCTTCTCCGATAGGAGCCTTCATTCTTCGCACACACACTTCCTTTGCTGAACACGTGGAGCAGGCGCATAATCATGCGCCTGCTCCACGTGTTTCTATATCTATGACATAATCTGTGAATTTTGTATATTTGCAAACTTATTTTCTTTCATGCGAGAACGTCAGTTGATTGCTGGTTAGTGTTTTGGCGTGAAAGTCTTTTTACATACGTAAAACCATAGGGCAAACCATACGTAAAATCAACAACAAAATACCATAATATCATGATGAAGAAGACGATTTTCTGGGCACTTTTTGCAGCCCTTGCTTTGACGGCCACGGCTCAGTGGGCCCCTGCTGGCGACAAAATCAAGACCACTTGGGCCGATCAGGTCAATCCTCAAAACGTCCTGCCCGAATATCCCCGTCCCATCCTGGAACGTGACACCTGGGTCAACCTCAACGGCCTTTGGGACTATGCCATCCTTGACAAGGGTAGGGTAGAGCCCTCCACTTACGATGGTCAAATCCTCGTCCCCTTCTGCGTCGAGTCCTCGCTCTCCGGGGTGCAGAAAGAGGTCTCCGACCAGCAAGAACTTTGGTACCATCGCCAGTTTGAAGTCCCTGCTGCATGGAAAGGCAAGCACGTCATGCTCAACTTTGGCGCCTTCGATTGGCAGGCCGATGTCTATGTCAACGACATCATGATTGGCTCCCACAAAGGAGGCTATGCTGCCTTCTCATTCGACATCACACCCTACCTTAACAAGAAAGGCAGCCAGAAACTTGTCGTCCGTGTCTGGGACCCCACCGACAAAGGATTCCAGCCCATTGGCAAGCAAACGCTTCGTCCTCGTTCCATTTGGTACACTGCCGTCACCGGCATTTGGCAGACCGTCTGGATTGAGCCTGTTGCCGAAAACCACTTCACGCGTATCTCCACGGTGGCCGACATCGTCAACGGCAGCCTTGAACTTACCGCCGCCACTGCCACCACCCAGAGCCACGACATTGTCGAGGCCGTGGTTCTCGACGGCAGCCGCGAAGTCTCGCGCGCTCGTGGTGTTGCCAACGGCACACTCCGTCTTGCCATCCCTGATGCAAAACTTTGGACTCCCGAGACCCCCAGCCTCTACACGCTGCGCCTTACCCTCTCCCGTGATGGCAAGGTCATCGACGAGGCTCGCTCCTACGCTGCCATGCGCACCATCTCCACCGCCCGCGACGACAACGGCGTGATGCGTATGCAACTCAACGGCAAAGACTATTTCCAGTATGGGCCGCTCGATCAGGGCTGGTTCCCCGACGGTCTCTACACCGCCCCCACCGACGAAGCCCTTGCTTATGATATCAAGATGACCAAGGAACTGGGCTTCAATATGATTCGCAAACACGTCAAAGTCGAACCCGACCGTTGGTACTACCATTGCGACCGCCTCGGCATTGTTGTCTGGCAAGACATGCCCTCCGGCGACATGGGCAACGAGTGGGAACCCCGCGTCTATAACGGCGGCACCGACCGGCGTCGCACCCCGGCCTCTGTGGCCAACTACTATCACGAGTGGTCCGAAATCATGTCACAATGCGGCCAGCACCCCAGCGTCGTTGTCTGGACTCCCTTCAACGAGGCCTGGGGCCAGTTCTCCACCGAAGAGGTCGTGGCCTGGACTGAGCAGCAGGATCCCTCGCGTTTGGTCAATCCCGCATCGGGTGGCAACCACCGCGACTGCGGCCACCTGCTCGACCTCCACCACTATCCTGGTCCCGCCATGTTCCTCACCGACCCCAACCGTGCCAACGTCCTGGGAGAGTACGGCGGCATAGGCTTCGCCATGGAGGGTCACCTTTGGTGGGATAAGCGCAACTGGGGCTACATCCAGTTCAAGAGCAAAGAGGAGGTCACCGACGAGTATGTCAAATACGCCGACCAGCTCCGCGACTTCGTGCGCCGTGGCTTCTCTGCTGCCGTCTATACCCAGACCACCGATGTCGAGGGTGAGGTCAACGGCCTCATGACCTACGACCGCAAAGAGGTCAAAGTCATTGCCGACCGTGTCCGTCGGGCCAATCAGGCCGTCATCGCCGCTGGCAGCGCCAAATAATATGTAAGCAATCATCCATAAACCAACTCTGCCGAGATGAAATATAATGAATACAAGCAGCTCGACCTCACACGCATTGGCGAGGAGGTCCGCAAATACTGGGAAGAACGTGCCACCTTCGAGAAGGGTCAGAAACTGGCCGAGGGCCGCCCATCCTATGTCTTCTACGACGGCCCTCCTTCGGCCAATGGCAAGCCGGGCATCCATCACGTCATGGCCCGCACCATCAAGGATCTCTTCTGCCGCTACAAGGCCCAGCGCGGCTACTATGTAGACCGCAAGGCTGGCTGGGACACCCACGGCCTGCCCGTCGAACTCGGCGTTGAGAAAAAACTCGGCATCACCAAGGAGGACATCGGCAAGAAAATCTCCGTTGACGACTACAACCGTGCCTGCCGCTCCGAGGTGCTCAAATACAAGGACCTTTGGGACGAACTTACCAAGCAGATGGGCTATTGGGTAGACCTCAAGCACCCCTACATCACTTTTGAGAACGAGTACATCGAGTCCCTCTGGTTCCTGCTCCGCAAACTCTACGACAAGGGCCTCCTCTACAAGGGCTATACCATCCAGCCCTTCTCTCCCGCCGCCGGCACAGGCCTCAGCAGCCACGAGCTCAACCTCCCGGGCTGCTACCGCGATGTCAAAGACACCACCTGCGTCGCCATGTTCCGGATGAATGATGACGACCTCCTCAATGCCAAATTCGCAGTCAGCGACGCGTTATCCGACATCCCTGCCTACGCCCTTGCCTGGACCACCACGCCTTGGACCCTCCCCTCCAACACCGCGCTCTGCGTCGGTCCCTCCATCGACTACGTGCTCATTCGCACCCTCAACCCCTACACCGCTGCGCCCTGCCGCATCATCATGGCCAGACCCCTCGTCGCCTCCTTCTTCAAAGACAGCGACATCCCCATGGACGAACGCTTCGCCTCTTTCAAGGCTGGCGACAAAGACCTTCCCTATGAAATCCTGGGCCAGTGCAAGGGCCGCGACCTCGAAGGCCTTCGCTACCAGCAGCTCATCCCCTGGGTGCGTCCCACCGGCGACGATGCTTTCCGCATCATTCTTGGCGACTATGTCACCACCGAGGACGGCACAGGCATCGTCCACATAGCGCCCACCTTCGGTGCCGACGATGCCCGCGTGGCCAAGAAGGCCGGCATCGGTGAACTCCTGCTCTTCGACCGCGACGGCAAGCAGATGCCCATGGTGGATCGTTCCGGCCGTTTCGCACGTCTCGACGACCTCGACCCGCAGTGGGTCAAAGCCAATGTCAACACCGACCTCTACGCACCTTTTGCAGGCAAGTACGTCAAAAATGCCTACGATGCCACCAAGACCGATAAGGATATCAGCCTCGACATCGAAATCGTCGTCCTCCTCAAGGGCGAGGGCAAACTCTTCCGCTCCGAAAAACATACCCACAGCTACCCCCACTGTTGGCGCACCGACAAGCCCGTGCTCTACTACCCCCTCGACAGCTGGTTCATCCGCACCACCGCCGTCAAGGAGCGCCTCATCCAGCTCAACCGCACCATCAATTGGAAACCCGAGGCCACCGGCTCTGGCCGCTTTGGCAACTGGCTGGAGAACATCGTGGACTGGAATCTTTCGCGCAGCCGCTACTGGGGCACTCCGCTGCCCATCTGGCGCACCGACGACGGCCGCGAGGAAATCTGCATCGGCTCCGTCAATGAGCTGCGCTCCGAAATCGACAAGTCCGTCGCCGCAGGCTTCATGACCTCCAATCCCTATGCCTCCGCCGACTACAAGGCCTTCGATCTCCACCGTCCCTACATCGACTCTGTCATCCTCGTCTCGCCCTCCGGACGCCCCATGCGCCGCGAACCCGACCTGATTGACGTTTGGTTCGACAGCGGCGCCATGCCCTATGCACAGATTCACTACATGGGGCAGCCCGGACAGCTCAACGAGTCCAACTTCCCTGCCGACTTCATCGCCGAAGGCGTCGACCAGACTCGTGGCTGGTTCTACACCCTCCACGCCCTCGCCACCATGTGCTTCGACAGCGTGGCTTTCCGCAATGTCGTCTCCAACGGCCTCGTCCTCGACAAGAACGGCAACAAGATGTCCAAACGCCTTGGCAACGGCGTCGATCCTTTCGAGACCCTGGCCAAGTATGGCCCCGATGCAACCCGCTGGTACATGATTACCAACTCCCAGCCTTGGGACAACCTCAAGTTCGACATTGAGGGCGTTGATGAGGTGCGCCGCAAACTCTTCGGCACCCTCTACAACACCTACTCCTTCTTCGCCCTCTACGCCAATATCGACGGTTTCTCCTACAAGGAGGACGACCTCCCCTCTGCCCAGCGTCCCGAGATTGACCGCTGGATTCTCTCTCAGCTCAACACCCTCGTTCAGGAGGTCCGCGATGCCCTCGACGACTACGAGCCTACGCGCGCCGGCCGTGCCATTCAGGACTTCGTCGATGCCTACCTCTCCAACTGGTACGTCCGCCTCTGTCGCCGCCGCTTCTGGAAGGGCGATTACTCCGACGACAAAATTTCCGCCTACCAGACCCTCTACACCTGCCTCGAAACCCTCGCCCGCCTCATGGCTCCCATCGCGCCTTTCTTCAGCGAGCGTATGTTTCTCGACCTCAACGCTGTCACACGCAAGTCTGATGCCGAGTCCGTCCACCACCTGCCCTTCCCCGAAGTCCGTGCCGACCTCATCGACAAAGACCTCGAAGAACGTATGCAGCTGGCCCAGAAGGTCTGTTCCATGGGGCTCTCTCTGCGCAAGAAGAGCAACCTCCGCGTCCGGCAGCCCCTGGCCAAGATTACCATCCCCGTCCACAGCCAGCACGAGCAGCAGCAGATTCAGGCTGTCGCCCATCTCATCTGCTCCGAGCTCAACGTCAAGTCCGTCGAGTTCCTCGCCGCAGACAACGACCTGCTGGTCAAGAAAATCAAACCAAACTTCAAGACCCTCGGCCCCCGCTACGGCAAGATTATGAAAGCCCTCGGTGCCGCCATCCTCTCGTTCTCTCAGCAGCAGATCAACGCCCTCGAATCCTCTGGTGCCTGCTCCCTCGAAGTCGAGGGACAGCCCGTGTCGCTCTCCCTCGCCGATGTCGAGATTGCCACGCAGGACATTCCCGGCTGGGTCGTCGCCAACGAAGGCAGCCTCACCGTCGCCCTCGACATCACGCTCACCGACGAGCTGCGCGAGGAGGGCATCGCCCGCGAGTTCGTCAACCGCGTGCAGAATATCCGCAAGGAGGGATTCGATGTCACCGACCGCATCGCCGTCAGCCTGCAGCATGGCCCCTGGGACGCCGCCATCCTCCATCACCGCGACTACATCGCCAACGAAATCCTCTGCACCGACCTCTCGCTGGTAGACTCCGTCGAGTCTCCCAATGCCCAGACCATCGAAATCATCGACGGCCAGCCCTCCGTCATCCTGGTCCGCAAGGTCTGAGAACTCTCTCGAAGGCAGCGTCCGTCATGTGGATTCCCTCCCTTGCGGCTGTCTGCAACCCAACAACTCAGCAACAAAACTATAGGCTTGCTTCGCCGAGCCGTCCAACTATCCCTGTACTATGAAAAAAACCAAAATCGTTGCCAGCATAGGCCCTGCCAGCTATTCTCCCGATGTCTTCGAGCAGATGGTGCTGGCTGGTGCCAACGTGGCGCGTATCAATTTCTCCCATGCCACCGACGACGAGAAACGGCAGGCCGTCGCCACCGTCAAAGAGGTGCGCCGCCGCACTGGCAAGACCGTCGCCATTATGTACGACACCAAGGGTCCCGAACTCCGCAATGGTGTCATGGCTGGCGATGGCGCCGTGCTGGCCGACGGCTCCACCGTCCGCATCGTCCGCCAAAGCGTTGAGGGCGACAGCAGCCGCTTCTCCCTCAACCACGCCCAGGCCATCGACAATGTGCAGCCCGGCAACATCATCCTTCTCGAAAATGGTCTCATGGAGCTGCAGGTGCAAAGCGTCGAGGACGACGGAGTCACCTGCCTCATCCTCAAGGGTGGTATTCTGGGCAGCCACAAGAGCGTCAATGTCCCTGGGGTTCACCTCAATCTTCCATTCATCTCCCCCGACGACAACGACGACATCCGCTACGCCTGTCGCCACGATGGCGACTTCATCGCCTGTTCTTTCGTCTCAACCCCCGACGACATCCGCCAGGTTCGTGCCATCCTCGCCGAGGAGGGGCGCGACACCATGCGCGTCATCGCCAAGATTGAGAACCTCCACGGTGTCGAAAACCTCGACGACATCACCGCCGAGTCCGATGGCATCATGGTGGCCCGGGGCGACCTCGGTGTCGAGGCGCCTATGGAAGACCTCCCCATCTATCAGAAACGCATCGTCGCCGCCTGTCGCCGCCATGGCAAGGTCTGCATCATCGCCACCGAGATGCTCGAAAGCATGAAGCACAGCGTCCGACCCACCCGAGCCGAAGTCACCGACATCGCCAACGCCGTCTATCTCGGGGCCGATGCCGTCATGCTCAGCGGCGAGACCACCACTGGCGAATATCCCGTCGAGGCCGTGCGCTATATGGCCCGTATCTGCCAGCACATTGAGGAGTCTCACGACTACGACGCTGTCTATGCCAAGCCCAAGGCCGCCACCATCGCCCAGGCCATGTGCTACAATGTCGCCGAGAGTGCCAACGAGCTCAAGGCCAAGGTCATCATCGTCCCCACCGTCAAAGGTGTCTCCGCGCGTCTCATCAGCAATCTCCAGCCCATCTGTCCCATCGTCGCCCTCACTTTCGACGAGGAGACCGCCCGCGGCCTCACCCTCAACTACGGGGTCTACACCCTCTGCATCCGCCAGCTGTCCTCCCTCGACCACGTCTTGGAGATGTCCAAACAGACAGCTGCCGACTGGCTCGGGCTTCTTCCGGGCGACATCGTCATCACCTCCGGCGGCTTCCATGCGCGTCCTGTCGGTGGCGAGACCAACTTCATGAAAATCGACGTCCTCTAACCATCAGATCCGTCCCGCATCCCCCAAACCGCACACACAATTCACCGCATTTTTTTTGCCACCAGTGTAGCCATGTTAAACCAAATCAAACATCTTGCCCACGCCCAGGCCGACGAGGTCATCGCCTATCGTCGCCACCTTCACCAGCACCCCGAACTCTCCCAACAGGAATACCAGACCATGCAGTACGTCGCCGACCGCCTGCGCGACATGGGGCTGACCCCTAAGGTCGGCATCGGCAAGACGGGTGTCATGGCCATGATTCGTGGGGCCATCAATCCCGACAGCTACTGCGTCGGCCTCCGTGCCGACTACGATGCCCTGCCACTCAACGAGTGTACCGGGCTGCCTTTTGCATCGCTCAATCCGGGGGTCATGCACGCCTGCGGACACGACATGCACACCGCCTCCCTTCTGGGAGCCGCCCGCATCCTCACCCAGATTCGCCACCAGCTCTCTGGCAGCGTCATGCTCGTCTTCGAGCCTTCCGAGGAGATGTATCCCGGCGGCGCGCGCATGATGATGGACGACGGACTCTTTGCCGATGTCACCCCCAACGAGATGTATGCGTTCCACTGTCTCCCGGAGATGGACTTTGGACGCGTCGGTATGCGCAAAGGCAAGTACATGGCCTCCACCGACGAACTCTATTGGACTGTCAAGGGCAGGGGAGGGCATGGCGCCACGCCCCACCTCTCCGTCGACCCCATCCTCATCGCTTCCCATATTGTCGTCGCCCTCCAGCAGCTCGTCTCTCGCAATGCCTCGCCCCTCATGCCCACCACGCTCTCCTTCGGCAAGTTCATCGGCTCCGGCCGCACCAACATCATACCCGACGAGGTCAAGATGGAAGGCATCATCCGCACCTTCGACGAGGAGTGGCGCCTCCAGTGCCACGACAAAATCCGCTCCATCAGCTGCGGTCTTGCCGAGGCCATGGGTGGCTCCTGCGACCTCTTCATCGACTACGGCTATCCCTATGTCTTCAACGACGACCGTTGCACCCAGCAGGTCCACGACCACGCTGTCGAGTACCTCGGCGCCCAGCAGGTCGAGTGGCTCGACATGCGCATGACGTCCGAGGATTTCGCCTTCTTCGCTCAGAAGATACCCTCCTGCTACTTCCGCATCGGCATCCACACCCCCGGCCTGCCCTACAACAACCTCCACCGTCCCGACCTCCTTGTCGACGAGCGCAGCATAGAACTGGCCAGCGGTTTTGTGGCCTACAATGCCTATAGGGCTTTGCAGCAGGCGGCTCCGAAAACTTGCTAAGCGTTTGTCTATGCGGGTAAATCCCGCCAAAATTTGAAACCATACTAAACCCTCATAAATAAAAAAAAGAAAATGATAGCTTTGTTAGGCGATGGCTCCTGGGCCTTGGGTCTCACGCATGTGTTGGTCGACCAGAATGGGCAGCGCATCAACTGGTGGGTGCGCGAGGAAGAACGCATAGACGATTTCCCAAGCACACCGCGCCTGCGGGTGCACAAGGACATCGCAAAGGTTGTCGAATCCTCCGACGACATCTTTGTCGTCATCCCCTCGGCCTTCATCAGTGCCTCGCTCAAGACCGTCACTCCCGAAATGCTTGAGGGCAAGAACATCATATCGGCGGTGAAAGGCTTTCTGCCTGACATGAACCTCACCGTCTCGCAGTATTTTCATCAGGTGTATGGGGTCCCCGAGGACCGCATCGCCATCGTCAGCGGCCCCTCCCATGCCGAGGAGGTAGTGCAGAATATGCTGACCTACCTCACCGTGGCCTCTTCCAACAGGACCCTCGCCGAGCGTGTGCGCAACATGTTGGAGTGCGACTACCTCTGCACCCACTACAGCTCCGACGTCGTCGGCATCGAGTGTGCGGCAATTCTTAAGAATGTCTATGCCGTGGCCGTGGGCATCTGCCACTCGCTCGGTTATGGCGACAATCTTATTGCTGTGCTGATAGCCTCGGCCTTGAAGGAGATGTCCAATGTGTTCGACGCTTATATCCCCACCACCCCGCGTCGCGACCTCTCGTCCTACATCTACCTCTCCGACCTCTTGGCCACCTGCTATTCCAAACACAGCCGCAATCACACCCTGGGCGAACTCATAGGCCGTGGCTACAGCCCCCAGCAGGCGCGCCTCATGCAGAAGATGGTCGCCGAGGGCTACTATGCCGTCAAGGCCGTTTACGAGCTGT
The DNA here is from genome assembly GCA_017480525.1 of Bacteroidales bacterium. Classification (GTDB taxonomy): domain Bacteria; phylum Bacteroidota; class Bacteroidia; order Bacteroidales; family P3; genus Colimorpha. The sequence goes on from JAFVAM010000087.1 coordinate 12,837, forward strand.
CGCAGCAGTCGGGCGTGTATATGCCCATCGTCCAGGCCCTCTATGCCGTGCTCTACCAGTCGGCAGGTGTGAATCGTGAGTTCAACGCCCTTGTCCACCAGCTCTCTTCAAGAAATCTTATTTAGTGGCGAGAGAATAAAACCGTACGCAGCACATTCTTTGCTTTGTCGCCTTTCCTGCGAATAGAAAGGCAAGAGTATCTTTCAAAGGAAACCGAAGAATAGAAATAAAAAAACAGAACTTCTTAAAAGAAAGAAATGAACCCCGACAACCTTGCGATTTCACAAGACAATCGCCCCTATACCGACGCCGAGATTCCCGGTGCCATCCAGAGCATCCTCAACGACCCTCTCTTCCCAAGCATTGTCAAATACATCTATCCCGACCAGTCACTCGACCAAGTCAAGTCGTTCTTCTCCGATATTTCCACCGTCCGCGACCTTCAGGGCAAGGTCATGCGCCGCAATATGGATCGCATCCTCCGTGCCTCTCAGTCCACCTTCGACTATCGCATCAGCCCTCTTCTTCGCCGCGACCGCCCCTACCTCTTCATCTCCAACCACCGCGACATCACCCTCGATGCCATGTTGCTACAGTGTGCGCTTTACGACGAGGGCTACGAGACTTCCCAGATTATCTTTGGCTCCAACCTTCTGTCCATCCCTTTGATGGGGGTCATCGGGCGTGCCAACAAGATGGTTTCCATCGAGCGTGGCGGCAACCCTAAGGAGTTTTTCCACTCGCTGGCCATCCTCTCTGACTACATCCGCCACACCATCACCTGCCAGCACGAGTCGGTCTGGATTGCACAGGGCAACGGACGCACCAAGGATGGCAACGACACCACCGTCCCAGCCATCATCAAGATGTTTGCTTTGAGCAGTCGTCAGCCGCTCTCTCAGGCCCTTGCCGCCCTCGCCCCCGTCCCCGTCTCTGTCTCCTATGAGATAGAGCCTTGCGCCGATCAGAAGGCTGTCGAACTTGCCAAGTTCCGCTCCGAGGGTCGCTATGTCAAGGAGGCCGACGAAGACTATTTCTCCGTACTCTCCGGCATCACCAAGGCCAAGGGGCGCATCCATATCGAGGTGGGCAGTCCGCTCACCCCCGAGCAACTCGCCGACTGTCACGACGACCCTGCGGCCATCGCCGTGCTCCTCGACGATGCCATCCGCTCCAACTACCTCCTCCATCCTTCCAACTTCATCGCCTCCGACCTTCGCTCTGCCACCACGCATCATGCCGACCGCTACACCCCGGCTCAGAAAGACCGCTTCCTCCTCGGATGCCTTCGCTTTAAGGCCTACGTCAATACCCTCTCTCTCTCCGACCAGCAGCGCGCCCTTGCCGAGCAAATCTACCTCGACATCTACGCCAATCCCGTCGCCAACAAAAAACTATAGCGACTTTCCCCCTATCTCCATCGCTCAATCCCACCCCAAAAAACAGTATAGGAAACCCATGTTGTTGGAATGACAATCCCATTGTTCCTCTTTCATTAATATCGATGTGTGATTCCCCGTTGCTGTCCGGCAGATATAGC
>JAFVAM010000088.1 GCA_017480525.1 Bacteroidales bacterium
GAGGAGAGATGCCGGAGTGGTCGATCGGGGCGGTCTCGAAAACCGTTGACCAGCTTGCTGGTCCCAGGGTTCGAATCCCTGTCTCTCCGCGAAAGGATTGAAGGATAAGGTGTGAAGAATGAAAAATTGGCTGACGCGGTCATTGTACCATGTCAGCCAATGTTTTTTTGGGGCGGAGGATGCCGCCTTTCCGATTACTCTTCGCTTTTCATTTTCATTGTCTTGAGTTCGATGACCTGGCCGTCGGCGGCGACGAGGGTGTTGGGGAACAGGGCTTTGGCTTGGCCGAGGAGGAGGTCAGGGTCCTTGTAGCGGGCGGAGATGTGGCTGAGCAGGAGCTGCCGCGGGGCAGCGAGAGCGGCGAGCCTGCCGGCCTGTCCGGCGGTGAGGTGCTGACGCTGGAGGGCGAGGTCGACGAGGTCGTCGGCGAAGGTGCTTTCCAGGCAGAGGAGGTCGGAACCCTGCATGTACGGCACGAGGGTTTCGTCGTAGGCGGTGTCGCAGCAGTAGGTGTAAACTATCGGGCTTTGTGTTGTGTGTCGCAAGTTGCAGGTATTTGGTGTTGTGGTCTGATGCCGGTCATCGAGGCCGGTGATGCGGAAGCCGTAGGTAGGGACGGAATGGACGATAGGAAAGGCATCGACAGTGCAGCGCGGGCAGTCGAAGACGCGGTGGATCCCCTCGGCGTAGTCCATCTCGACAAAGCGTAGTTCGTAGTCCACATGGTTCCCCGTGAGGGAGAAGATGGTCTCGATAACCTCGCGGGCGCCGCGTGGGGCAACGATGGTGACAGGCTCGGTGCGACCGCAGAGGTGCATGGTGGAAAGGAGGCCGGGGAGGCCGAAGAAGTGGTCGCCGTGGAGATGGGAGATGAGTATGGTGCCGAGGGACTGGAGTTTGATGTGGTGGTAGCGTATGCGGTCCTGTGTGCCTTCAGCGCAGTCGAGGAGTATTTTGAAGCCGTTGACGTTGACAACCTGTGCGCTGCAGCGACGGCGTCCCGTGGGGAGAGCGGCGCCGGAACCGAGGATGGTGAGGTAGAAGTTCATCTATTTGAGTTTTGATTTATGATTTCTGATTTTTGAGTGACGAGTGGTGGGGTGCCTTCTTGTGGGCCAAGAGGAGCAGGAGGAAGGTGACGAGGCCGTTGAGGAGGAGTATCTCGAAGCCGAAGGTGTAGCCGAACCACTGCTTGGAGTTGGCCTTCAGCACATAGCATAGCACGGGGGAAAGGATGGCGATATAGGGCACCCAACGGTCGTCGGCACTGCGGCGCGTGAAGAGGCCGAAGGCGTAGAGGCCGAGGAGGGGACCATAGGTGAAGCCGGCGACATCGAAGATGGTGTTGATGAGGGAATCGTTGTGGAAGGGACGGAAAGCGATGATGACAAGGAGGTAGAGTAGCGCGAAGGCGACATGGACGAGGCGGCGGACAGTCAACGTTGAAAGTTGGAGATTGAAAATTGAAAATCCGGTTCCGCCCTCCTCTTTCCGATTTCCAAAGTCCAGGAAGTTGTAGCAGAAGGTGGTGGTGAGGGCGGTGAGGGTGCCATCGGCGGAGGAGTAGCCTGCGGCCACCATGCCGAGGACGAAGACCACGGCAGTGAAGCCGCTGAGGGAGAAGGCTATGGAGGGGAAAATCTTGTCGCCTACCACATGGCCTTGGGCATCCACGGCGAGTTGGAAACCCGTCTGGTTGGCATAGGCGATGAGGGCGGCGCCAAGACAGAGGAAGAGAATGTTGACGACGATGAAGAGGAAGCTGGAGGTCATGACGTTTTTCTGCGCGTCGCGGAGAGACTTGCAGGTGAGGTTTTTCTGCATCATGTCCTGGTCGAGACCCGTCATGGTGATGGTGATGAACATGCCGGCAAGAACCTGCTTGACCCAGAACTTTGGAGCCATGGGGTCGGTGTTGAACATGCGTGTGTAGCCATGCTCGGAAGAGGCGGCGAGGAGGTCGCCGAGCCCCATGTCGAGGCGGTTGAGGATGGCCACGACAGTGGCAGCAGCGGCGAGGAGGAGGAATGTGGTCTGGAGGGTGTCGGTCCAGACGACGGTCTTGATGCCGCCGGAAAAAGTGTAGACCAGGATGATGGCTATGAAGACCACGGCGGGTACCCAGAAAGGGATGCCCCAGGCGCGGAATACGAACTCGTAGAGGACAAAGACGACAAGATACATCCTCAAGGCCGAGCCGAGGAGGCGCGAAAGGAGGAAGAAAAGGGCACCGGTTTTCTCGCTGCGCCGGCCGAAGCGCTGGTTGAGGTAGGAGTAGATGGAAGTGAGGTTGAGTTTGTAGTAGAGCGGCAGTAGAAGCAGGGCGATGACGGCATAGCCGAGGACATAGCCCAGCACCATGGGCATATAGAACCACTTGTTGGCCAGCACGTCGCCAGGGACGGACATGAAGGTGACCCCGGAGAGGGAAGCTCCAATCATGCCGTAGGCCACTACGGGCCAAGGCGACTTGCGCCCGGCACGGAAGAAAGCCTCGTTGCCTTTGGTTCCTCGGCGCGAGGTGACCCACATGACAAGAAAAAGGAGTGCCGTATAGGCCACAAAACACACTAAAATAGTCAGTTCCATAGATTTTATCCCAATAATATATCTTGCAAAGATACAACTAAAAAATGAAATAGATGAAAAAACAGCGAGAACGGATTGGCAAAACAAAAAGTCCTCGGCACAGGATAGCCAGTTGTTTGTATCGGGGCAAAAACATTTTTTATAAAAAAGATGCAGACGGATGCAATAAAAAAGGAAAGGTGACGTTTATAAGCAAAAAAAATATCCTTAAAAAGAAACACAATGAAGATAACGAAGATATTGGCCGCCACCGTCATCATGGCCTTCGCCTGTCCCGCCATGGCGCAGAGCGGACACGACCTGCAGGACGACGGACTGCACGGTGCCGTGAAACGCGTGGACGCCGTGATGTACGAGGCCCGCTACGACTACAACGACAATCTGGAACGCGGTGACCAACTGGAGCATCTGGTGACGGAATATAACCAGAAAGGGCAGCGCAGGAACCAGGTGTACCTGTCGGTGGTGGAGGACGTCATCTTCCGCACACGCTACAAACACGACGGTTTCGGGCTGACGACGCTGGAGCATGTGGTGGACAACCAGGACCGCATCATTGGCCGCACCTACTATGTCTACGACGCCGACCACACGCTGACGGAGGTCTATGTGGAGGATGCCGAGCGCCAGGTGGAGAGCCGCCTGCGCCTGAAGCACGACAAAATGGGACGCATCGACCAGCGAAGCTTCAACGACCAGTTCAACGAGATTTTCAAACGCGAGGTGTATACTTTCAACACAGACGGTTCTGTGAACAAAGCCGTGGTCTACGACCGCTCGAAACAGAAAGTGCAGGAGAAGCGCTGGGAATATGACGAACACGGCGAGCCGTTGAGCTACACACTCTATGACTACACCGAGGAGGAACCGGAAATGTTCGTGACGGTATACGAGCGCGAATACGACGCCCACGGCAACTGGGTGAAATGCACGGAATACGAAGTCCTCGGCGACCGCAAGCTGCCGAACTACACGACAATACGTACGATTGAATACTTTTAACGAGCGTTTGTTTCCGAAAAGTAATCCCCAAAGGGATAGTCTGCGAAAAAACAAAGAATTTCTCTCTTGACACTATTCTCCCTGTAAAAACCCTGCAACAGGACGGAGAATACGGGCTGGACCTGCTATCAGAAATCAATAATCCATGAAAAGTGGTTTTGTCAATATCATAGGGAACCCCAATGTGGGGAAATCAACGCTGATGAACGCTCTGGTGGGCGAAAAGCTGAGCATCATCACCATCAAGGCGCAGACAACCCGCAAGCGCGTGATGGGGATAGTAAACGGAGACGGTTTCCAGATTGTATACACTGACACCCCCGGCATCGTCAACCCCGCCAACAAGCTTCACGAGCAGATGATGGGCTTCATCGGCACCGCCTTGCAGGATGCCGACCTCTTCCTGATGGTCACCGAAGTGGGCGAGACCTTCAAAAACCGGCGTGTGCTGGAGAAGGTAATCAGCAGCGATACCCCCGTGATACTCATCATCAACAAGATAGACCTCTCCGACCAAGCCACCGTGGCGGCGAAGATGGCCTACTGGCAGGAGCAGATACCGCGCGCCATAGTCATCCCATGCTCCGCCACCGAGGGTTTCAACGTAGGCAAAATATTCGACACCGTGCTGGAGATGCTGCCGGAGCACCCCGCCTACTTCCCCACCGACGAGCTGACGGACCGCACCATGCGCTTCTTCGTCAGCGAGATTGTACGCGAGAAGATACTGCTTTACTACCAGAAAGAGATACCCTACAGCTGCGAAGTGGCGGTGGAAAGCTACGAGGAGAAGGACGGCATCGACAACATCAGCTGCATCATCTTCGTGGAACGCGAGAGCCAGAAGGCGATTTTGATAGGCCACCAAGGCAAAGCCATCAAGAAGCTGGGCATCGAGGCACGAAGGGACATCGAGGAGTTCACTGGCAAGCGGTGCTTCCTGGGACTACACATCAAGGTGCTGAAAGACTGGCGCAACAGCGACCGCGCCCTCAAGCAGTTCGGCTATGCCACCGAAGACTGAACCGCATATAGTTTTCTGATTCTATTTGACAAAACGTCCGCGCAAAGCCGTGAAGGTGGTGCGACGGAGCAGATAGTATTCTGTCAGCAGCAGACGACCATAGACCCCCACCTGCTCATGATGGTTGAGAGCCTGGCGCTTGGCCTCCAACGAAGCACGCATCCGGCGGAACTCCCTGTGGGCCGACCCCACAGCCGCGAACTCGCCGAAATGGCCCTGCGCGAGAAACTTGAAGGCAGCAACCCAGTCGAGCAGCAGCCTGCGGAGAATGACACGCTTCATCCGCGACGCAGGCAGGTTCTTATAGAGCATCGAAAGATTGTTGCGGAAGTTGAGCTTGGTCTTGAAAGGAGAACTCTTGGGCAGTGTGCCGCCGCCGACATGGAAGACCACCGAGCGAGGGCAATAGCGCACGGCATAACCCGAATTTTTGGCACGCCAGCAGAAGTCTATTTCCTCCATGTGGGCAAAGAAGTCGGCGTCGAGGCCGCCAAGTTCATGGAAAACACTGGCGCGGACAAACATGGCAGCACCGGAGGCCCAGAAGATGTCGCGCTCATCGTCGTACTGCCCGTGGTCGCGCTCGACCGTGGAGAAAAGACGTCCGCGGCAGAAAGGATAGCCATAGTTGTCGATGAACCCGCCGGCGGCACCGGCATACTCAAACGTGTCCCGCTTGTCGTACATCAACAACTTGGGTTGGGCGACAGCCACGCCTGCCTCGCGCTCCATCATGGAGACGACAGGCTGCAGCCAATGCGGTGTGCACTCCACATCGCTGTTGAGCAGCACATAGTAATCGGCCTCGACCTGCGCCAAGGCGCGGTTGTAGCCCTCGGCAAAGCCATAGTTCTCGTCGAGCAGGATAAGAGGGACAGACGGATAGCGTTCGCGCATGAAGGCGACGGAATCGTCGGTGGATCCGTTGTCGGCCACAATCACCTCTGAAGAGAGGTCTATCGGCGGCTCGTGGGGTGTCTGCCAACCTGCCTCCGGAACGTTGGAGAGCAGCGAATACTTGAGTACGGAGGGGAGAAAACGCTCCAGCATGGAACGCCCGTTCCAGTTGAGTATGACGACGGCGATGTGCTTCATGATTGTCTGTTTTCAGGATTGGTGTCCACAGCAGGGGGAGCGGGACGGGTGAGTTTCCAGCGGCGATGGCTCCAGAGCCAGAAATCGGGCCGCGCAACGATGTCGTCTTCGAGCATGCGGACATACCTCTCCACGATGGCATATTGCGGCACCTCAAGGGGGCTCTCGCAGAGGGGGAAGAAGGTCACGGTATAGCGACCACGGCGGGTCTTGTCGACGCGGTAGTAGAACACCGGAAAATCGTATTTCCGTGCGAAATACTCGGCGCCGTAAAGGAAGGCCGTTTCCTGGTGGAGGAAGGGGGTCCAATAGGCGCGGTCGGCATGGGCTGGCGACTGGTCGCTGAGCATCATCAAGGCGCAGGGAACATGGTGGCGATGATAGAAGTCCACCACCTGGCGCACCGTGTCGGAATAGACCACCTCAGTGCCGAAACGGGTGCGGCGCCGGAAGACGCGAGGTTCGAGGAAACGGTTGCTCAACGGCTTGCCCACGCCGATGCCATGGTGGAAGAGCTGCATGTTGAGCGAGGTGACCATGTATTCCCAATTGTTATAGTGAGCCGACATGAGGACCACCGTACGACCTTGCTCGTAGTAGCTGTTCAAAAGTTCGCGGTTCACCACATGGTAGCGCTTCATGATGCTCTGCGGCGAGGCGAAAAGATTGTAAATGCCTTCCACGAAGAGATCGCAGAGGTGGCGGTAGTAGCGGCGCTCTGTGCGACGGAGCTCCTTCTCGTCCTTCTCAGGAAAGGCTGCCGCGAGATTGCGGCGCACCACCTTCTTGCGGTAGCCCGCCAGAAAGTAGACGATGACGTAGAGTATGTCGGAGATGATATACACAAGCGAGAACGACAGGAAGGGTTAGTATCCGCGATTGTACTGCTGTCCCACCTCGCCAACGGTGTTTTCCGGCAGCTGTCCGCGGCAGAGCCGACGTTCCCAGCCCGACTCACGCACTTCGCCACGCGCCGAGCTGGTGAGGAGTTTGTAGTAGCCCGAACGCTGCTCGTCCCAAAAGAGGAACACACGGTCGGGATCGTCGTTGGGGAGTTTGTTGTAGCGCCAGAGCTGATAAGGGAGATAGTAGATATGTCCCGATCCGCGCTCTTCCTCGTCGGGGGCACGTGTGGTGATGTCTGTGCTCTCCTGATGTAGGCCTGAAGGGGCGTGGGTGGAGACGAAGTTCTTCTCGTCGCGCACAAAGTCCGGCGGACCGTACTTCAAATACACACGCCCACAGTCCGTGTGGATGCCTGGTGTGTGAGGATAGCTGAAGCGGACCTGCACATAGTCGATGCGCTCCTTGTATTTGAGCCATTCCGTCTCGGCGTTCAACGGATAGCGTTCATGCCAGAAACGATAAAGGAAAGCCTGCTTCTCTTCGAGGCCCTGACGGTGGATGAGGTCGTCGACCACCTGCCTCTCGTACTTCGACGCGAGAGGATAGAGGGCGTCGAGATATACATTGAGCTGTCCCTCGTCGTTGTACACCCCGGCAAAAGTGTTGGCAAAATCGCTCATCTCCAAATCCTTCACTCCGGGATTTGATCGGAAGAAAGGCAGTTTTTTGTAGAGCATCAGCTGGTTTTCGCTGTTGCGCAGCTCCACCACAAGATTGAAATTGCCGGAGGGGAGATCCTTGATGTCGAGGCTGGCGTAGACGGGCACCATCGCTGCACTGTACTTGCGCAGCCTGCTGATAGCGACGTCATACCTCGTCCCCGTCTCCTGCTGCTCTATGTAGGCTGTCGCCAGGAAGGGCTTGCGTCCCAACTCACGGTCTATGTTGTAGATTTCATAGTAGAAATTGAGCTGTTCCACCTGTTCGGGGAAGAAGTCGCTCACGTATGGTTCCATATCGTAGCCGCCGCGCGAGAAGAGGTTCTCGTGCTGCGTAGGGGTGGCGGCAGACATCATCTGGAGCGACGAGAGGGCGGGATGCGTGTTGTCGTAGTAGATGGCCAGCTTTTCCTCCACCTCCGCAGGGGCGTCCTCCGTGCCTTTGTCGCGGAGCGACAGGCGGAGGTCGTAGATGCCGTTTTTCAGAGGGAAACGCTGAAGGTCAATAAAATTGAAATCCAACTCGTCGAGCGAACCGACCGAGGGGCTGTTGAGGTCGTATTTCTTGAAGAAGCAGATGGAATCGCCCTGCTGGACTATGATCGACACCTCCACCGTTGCACGGTAGGCGCCGTTGTCCTGCTGGGCAAAGTGCACCGTCCAGGCGTCGAACGAGAGATAGGTCTCCACATAGGGGGTACCCTGCTGGGAAGAATAGAATGTGCTATAGCTAAAAACAGCACTCATATTCCCCTGAGCCACAGCAGAAGAACCACAAATGGAGACGATAGCCAGCAGTAAGATAACAAGTCTTTTCATAACAAGAATATATTTATATACTTAAAATCTCTAACGGACAATGGTCTGTTTTATTGCGCGGCGAATGTTAAAAAATGCCATTATATTCAATGTAGTCGGCAATCATGTCGAGCAGTTCCTTGCCATACAGGGCTGCCTTGGCCTTGCCGATGCCAGGCACCTCCATCAGTGCCTTCTCCGTGCGAGGCATGAGTGTTGCCAGCCCCATGAGTGTCTTTTGGTTAAACACCATGTACGCCGGCTTTTCGATTTCGTCGGCCTTCCGCTTGCGCCAACTGGTGAGGATGCGCACAAGGCCCTGCTGCACGTCGCCCGCCGGAGCTTCGGAAGCTGCCGAGCGGCTCTTGGCACGCGTGGCGCGGTGGTTCTCGCCGCCGGCCAGCACCTTGGCGCGGGCTTTCTGCACAGCCTCCACGCTGTAGCCCTCCTTCTCCACGGCTTCCATGCAGGCCACCTTCACCTCGAGGCGTTCCGCCGTGCGCTCACCCCACTCCTTCACCCCTTTGGCCACCTCCTTGTTGTCTATCTCCACTCCTGTGAGCGCAGCCACCGAGTTGCCCGCCGCCGCCAGGCGTTCGCGGTAGTAGGCCGCCCCCTGGCGGGCCCTCTCTCCCTGGCGACGCTCGTCGAGCTGCACAAGCTGGGCACGAAACTTCTCGCTGACTGTCTGCAGCGCGCCGAGAGAGCCTTCCAAAGAGTTCATAGCCTCGACCTCGGCGGGATAGATAGCCTTCAGGCGGACAAAGTGTTCCGCCAGGCGGCGGAAGTCGTGCATCAGGTCGTCCATGCCGAAGAGTTCCATGAGTTTCTCCATGCGATATTGCGCCTCCTTGGCAGCGAGCCCCTCGGCCACGGCACCGCTGCGTGCGGCGGTCTCGCCGGTGAACCGCGCCACGGTGCTGTCGCCGAAAGCCACCCCTACCGAGAGCGGCGACGAAAGCGTAAGTCCCTCGAGAGTGCGGCAGCGGCTCAGCGCCACATACACCTGTCCGAAGGCGAAAGCCTCGGCGGCGTCCACCGCAACCCTGTCGAATGTCAGTCCCTGGGCCTTGTGTATCGTCACCGCCCAAGCGGCGCGGAGCGGATACTGACTGAAGGTGCCGTCCACCGCCTGCTCTATCTTGCCGCTCGCAGCGTCCATGGTGTATTTCATATTCTCCCACACCTCGCGCCCGGTCATGATGGTGTCACCGTCGTCGTCCTCCACGGCCACCAGCTCGACGCCCTCGTCGTTTTTGACAAAGGA
>JAFVAM010000089.1 GCA_017480525.1 Bacteroidales bacterium
AGAGTAATTTGAAATGCTGCAGCAGCGGCAAAGTCCATGTCTGAAAAAGAAAAAAACGCCGATGCCCAGGAGGCAGAGGCCGATGCACGTTGCTGAAACACAAGCGAAGGGAAAAAATGTCTTGGTAGCTCAGCTGGTAGAGCAATTGACTCTTAATCAATGGGTCCAGGGTTCGAATCCCTGCCAGGACACTTATCGCGGGGTGTAGCGCAGTTGGCTAGCGCGCCACGTTCGGGACGTGGAGGCCGGAAGTTCGAGTCTTCTCACCCCGACACCAGTTGAAAGCTCGCTTAGCGCACAACCGCCGACGCCACTTTAGCTCAGTTGGTAGAGCAACGCATTCGTAATGCGTAGGTCCGCGGTTCGAGTCCGCGAAGTGGCTCACAAGAAGGAAAAAAGACAGGACATAATGCCTGTCTTTTTTGTTTTGGATAGTTTTAAGAAAAACAAAGTATAATAACAAACAAAAACAAACAAAGTAATGGTAAAACAGTACGAAACCGTTTTCATTGCAACTCCCGTTTTGTCTGAAGAACAGATGAAGGAAACGGTGAAGAAGTACGTCGATCTGCTCACCTCGAAGGGTGCCGAGATTGTGTACGAGAACAACTGGGGCATGCGCAAGCTGGCCTATCCTATCCGTAAGAAGACTACGGGCTTCTACTATCTCATTGAGTTCCGCGCCGAAGGCAGCGTGATCAACGACCTGGAGATTGCCTACAAGCGCGACGAGCGCCTGCTGCGCTTCCTGACCGTCAGTCTGGACAAGCACGCCGTGGCCTACAACGAGAAGAAGCGCAACGCCAAGAAGGCCGCCGCCGAGGCCGAAGCTGCCGCTCCCGCCGAAGCGTAAGCTGCATTTTTTTAAGTTCACAGATTTAAGTTCACAGTTTAAAGCACAAAAGTAAAAAATGGCTAACGAGACCGAAATCAAATATTTGACCCCCATCGCTGTGGAGACCCAGCGTAAGAAATATTGCCGCTTCAAAAAACTCGGTATCAAATATATCGACTATAAGGATGCCGACTTCCTTCTGAAGTTCGTCAACGAGCAGGGCAAGATTCTGCCCCGCCGCATCACCGGCACCTCGAACAAGTACCAGAAAAAAGTGTCGCAGGCTATCAAGCGCGCTCGTCACATCGCCCTGATGCCCTACGTCGCCGATTGTCTCAAATAAAAACAAGGAGGAAGAATAGATGGAAATCATACTTAAGCAAGATGTGGCCAACCTGGGCTACAAGGACGAAATCGTCAATGTGAAGAACGGCTATGCCAACAACTATCTTCTTCCCAAGGGCATGGCTATCATCGCCACTCCCGTCAACAAGAAGATCCATGCCGAAAACCTGCGCCAGCGTGCCCACAAGGAGGAAGCCCTCCGTAAGAACGCCGAGACCCAGCAGGCTGCCCTCAACGGCAAGACCGTGAAGATTATCGCCAAGGTCGGCGAGAACGGTCAGCTCTTCGGTGGCGTCAACAACATCATGATTGCCGAGGCTCTCAAGGAGCAGCACAACTATGATGTGGACCGCAAGAACATCACCATCGAGGCCGTCAAGACCGTCGGTACCTACACCGCCAAGGTCAATGTCTACAAGGACATCAAGGCCGAACTGAATGTCGAGGTGGTTGCCGAATAAACCACACAACGGTTTTGACAAGAAAAAGAAAGCGGTTTGCGGCTTGCCTGCAGACCGCTTTCCATATGTGGTGACACTTGATGTTTACAACAGGGTGCAATAAATGTTATGTATCGAATACTTAATTGTGGTTAAAATAAAAAAAATGTCCCGCATGTCGGAAAAATAGTGTATCTTTGCACTTGAAAAGGAAAGAAAAAAAGTATAAAATTATATGCAAATGAAAAAGGTAATCTCTTCATTTTTAGTTGCTGCCATGGCAATGTGCAGTTATGTGGCCAAAGCCGACAATGTCAGTGTCGACGAGGGAAAACAGGTTGCCGCCAGTTTTATGTGCAGCTACCTGGGCCAGGAAGGCGGCCTCACCGCAGCCGATGTCGAACTGGTGTACCAGATAGACAACGAGCAGCTCGGTGTCCCGGCCTCCTATTTCTTCAATGTGGGCAAGGAAGGATGGGTCATTCTCGCCGCCACGACGACGATAGACCCCATCATCGCTTTCTCTGCCGAAGACCGTCTCGACCCCGAGGAACTTCCGGAGAATATGATGTGGTTCGTGAAAGCCTATTCGGAGAACGTCTGCAACATTCAGGCGCTCGACGAGGCCGAGGACTGGCCCGACGACCCCACGTGGACAGACTTGGTGAACGGGAAGTACAAAGGAGCCTCCAAGGCCGAGCAGCATGTCCTCACCTATGAGAGATGGGGCCAGGGTTCGGAAGTCAGCCCCACCTACAACTACTACTGCCCGGTGGCCAGCGACGGTCGCACGGCCGTGGTGGGCTGCGTGGCAACGGCTATGGCGCAGATTATGCACTATTTCAGCTATCCTGTCCAGCCGCAGGGACACCCCTACTATTGGCTAACCAGTTCGTCGACGGACACCACGATGCCCAACGTGATGCTGGAAATCCAATTCGATACCGTCGCGCCGTTCAACTATGCCATCATGCCCAACAGCCCGACCAACGTCGCCAACCAGATGACGTGCACCGAGGAGCAGATGAAAGAGGTGGCCCGCCTGAGCTACTATGCCGGCATCACCGTCAAGATGGGTTATTCCCCCGACGGCAGCGGCACCCAGAGCACCAAGGTTCCCAACGCCATGCAGCGCTACTTCAAGTATCAGCCCAGCAACCTCATCTATCGCAACGAGCCGTTCAACTCCAACGACAGGACCTTCATCAATGGTCTCCGCGCAAACCTCATCAATAAGATTATCCTCTACATGTCGGGCGCTTCGTCCACCAACGGCGGCCGCGACGCTGCTGGCCACGCGTGGGTCTGTGCCGGATACCAGGAGACGGATACGAACAAGTACTATATGAACTGGGGCTGGAACGGTAGCGGCAACGGATTCTACAACTTGGGTCTCAACAGCATGCGTCCTTCCGGTACCAGCTATAATTTCAACGTACGCCTCGACTATATCGACGGCCTCGTGCCTCCGGCTGACTCCAGCATCCTGTCAATCACTTCCGTCGACCTCGACGCCACCACGCTGGGTACAGCCTATCCCAACCCCGCCATGGTGTCGGTGACGGTGCCTTACAGCACCGACCGCGCTTCCGAGCTAACGGTGTACAGCATCGAGGGTAAACCCGTGGCTACCTATCGTGTGCAGCCCGGCAGCGGCGAGGTGAAGGTTGACGTGGCCGGTATGCCCACAGGCATTTATATCTACAGGATGAACAGCCAGCACGGCAAGTTCATCGTGCAGTGAAAGAAAAAGAATTTGGGTTGACATATCGCGAGTGGTCCTTGTGGAAACGAGGGCCGCTCTTTTTTTGTGTTCAGCCCAGGGGGAGTGTGATGGTGAAGGTGGAGCCTTGGCCCAGCTCGCTCTCAAGGGACAGGTGTCCGCGGTGCAGCCTGACCACCTGGGCCACATAACTCAACCCGATGCCAAAACCCTTGACGTTGTGCACATTGTCTGTGGAGACGCGGTAGAACTTTTCGAAGACGTGCTTCTGGTCCTCCTTGGAGATGCCGATGCCGCAGTCGGCCACACGGAGTATGAGTTGCTTCTCGGCCACGGCGGTGGAGATGGTGATTTGTGGTGCCGAGGTGGAATATTTGATGCCGTTGTCGATGAGGTTGTATATGAGGTTGGTGAGGTGAAGCTCGTCGGCCACGAGGGTTGAAGGTACGGCGTCGAGGTGAGTCTCTATGGTTCCGCCTCGGTTGGCGAGGGAGAGCTGGAAGCTCTGCTGCACCTTGGCGATGAGCTGGTGGATGTCGACCTCCTTGGGATTGATGCGGAAGTTTTTGTTCGACATTTTGGCGCTTTGCAGTATTGTCTCCACCAGGACGCGCAGGCGCTGGTTCTCGTCGTTGATGATGCCGATGAAGTTCTGTCGTGTGGCGGCATCCTCCGACACCGTTTCGTCGCGCAACATCTCGCAGGCCAGACCAATGGTGGCCAGGGGGGTCTTGATTTCATGCGTCATGTTGTTGATGAACTCCGTGCGCATCTGGTCGAGTTTCCGCTGGATGGCCAAAGCGTGCAGGGCGATGATGAACATCAGCACGATGACCAGCAGGAGGAAGAAACTCACGTAGACAAACACCCATGAGTTGCGCTGAAGGAAGAGTTCGGCACCGGGAAAGGCGAGAGTGATGAAGAGCTGTCCTTGCGGCGCCACACCTGCCGGCTGGAAGTGGTAGCGGTATGGCGATTCCTCCAGTTGCTGTTCCCGTCGGGGGTCGGAGCTGTAGAGGAAGGACCGTTCTGCACCATTGTAGAGACCCACCACAGGATGGATGTCGATGCCGTTGAGCAGCAGCTGCTCCGTGATGAGGGTATCGAGCACCTGGAAGTTGAACGCCGCCGTCTGCGGCGCCGTGGGAGAGAACACCTCCCCGTTGAGTTGCTTGATGGCCTCGTCCATGGCGTTGCCCACGCCGATGTTGAACATGTTGTCGTTGATGGAGAAGGTGCGCCGTGTCTGGTAGAACTGAATGAACACCAAACTGACAGCCGCTATGGCGAAAACCGAGATGCTAAAGATGCGTATCCATCGTTTCATAATGGTGCGGGAACTCTGTTAGTTGTTAGTTTTTAGTGATATAACGAATGTTGAAAAAAAATATTTTCCCTCAGGGGGGCAAATAGCAAAAAAATTAGTATTTTTGCACAATATATCTCATCATAATATGGCAACAAAGTATATTTTCGTCACCGGAGGTGTTGCATCCTCGCTGGGCAAGGGCATCATTGCGGCCTCGCTTGCCCGCCTGCTAAAAGCCAGAGGCTATTCCGTCACCAATCAGAAACTGGACCCATATATCAATATCGACCCCGGCACACTGAATCCCTATGAGCACGGCGAATGCTATGTGACCGAGGACGGTGCCGAGACAGACCTCGACTTGGGACACTACGAGCGCTTTACCGGCGTACCTACCTCGCAGGCCAACAATGTCACTACAGGACGAATCTACAAGAATGTCATAGAGAAGGAGCGCCGTGGCGACTTCCTTGGCAAGACTGTGCAGGTCATCCCCCACATCACCAACGAAATCAAAGAGCGCATCACATCCCTCGGCAACACAGGCGACTATGAGTTCGTCATCACCGAGATTGGCGGCACCGTGGGCGACATCGAAAGCTATCCTTTCATCGAGGCCGTGCGCCAACTGAAGTGGAGCCTCGGCCGCAGCTGTATTGTCATCCACCTCACCTATATACCCTACATCGCCGCCGCCGGCGAACTGAAAACCAAGCCCACGCAGCACAGCGTCAAGGCTCTCCAGCAGCAGGGTGTGCAGCCCGACATCATCGTCTGCCGCACCGAGAAACCCCTCACGCGCAGTGTGAAAGACAAGATTGGTCTCTTCTGCAACATCGATGGGGACAGTGTCATTGAGGACGGCGACGTGGCCAGCATCTATGACGTGCCGATCAAGATGCGCGACGAAAAGCTTGATGTCCAGGTGCTCCGAAAACTTGATGTGCCTGTGAAAAAGGAACTCGACCTCCACAACTGGGAATCGTTCCTCTACAAGCTCCACAATCCCGAACGCGAGGTCAGCGTGGCCCTCGTAGGCAAGTATGTGCAACTGCAGGACGCCTACAAGTCCATCACCGAGGCTTTCATCCATGCCGGTGCTGAACTTCGCTGCAAGGTGAAGGTGAAATATGTCAACTCCGAGGAGCTGACCGCCGACAACATCGGCGAGTCGCTGGGCGGGCTGGCGGGCATCCTTGTGGCTCCCGGTTTCGGCTCCCGTGGCATCGAGGGCAAAATTCTCGCCGTGCAATATGCCCGTGAGAACCGCATCCCCTTCTTCGGCATCTGCCTCGGCATGCAGTGCGCTGTCATCGAGTTCGCCCGCAACGTCCTGGGCTACAGTGATGCCCACTCTGTCGAGATTGCACCCAACACCACCCATCCCGTCATCGACATGATGGAGGAGCAGAAAAGCATCTCCAACATGGGCGGCACCATGCGCCTCGGCGCCTTTCCCTGCCGTCTGGTTGAAGGGTCGAAGGTCGTTGGCATCTACGGTAAGGCCGACATCAGCGAGCGTCATCGCCATCGCTACGAGTTCAACAATGCCTACCTCGACGAGTTCAAGGCTGCCGGCATGGTGCCTGCAGGCCTCAACCCCGACAGTGGCCTGGTGGAGATTGTCGAGATTCCCTCGCATCCCTACTTTGTCGGCTCACAGTTCCATCCCGAATATAAATCCACCGCCATGCATCCCCATCCGCTCTTTGTGGCCTTTGTGGAGGCAGCACTCAAATATCGTCAGCAGAAATCATGAAAGTAGGAGTTATCATTGCAATGGACATAGAGTATCGCCAGATGCGCGATGCTCTCGGAGGCGACAGCGGTCGCCTTGGCAACAACGACATTGTCCTCTGGCAGTGCGGCATCGGCAAGGTCAATGCCGCCGTGGGCACTATGCGCCTTGTGCAGGAACACCGCCCCGACGCCATTGTCAGCACCGGCCTCGCCGGTGGCATCGATCGGCAGATGCAGGTCATGGATGTGCTGGCGGCCACTCAGGCCGTCTACCACGATGTGGACTGCGGCACGGGCCTGGGATGCCAGCGCGGCCAGGTGCAGGGCCTCCCTCCCCGTTTCGATGCCGACGCCCACCTCATCGACACCGCCCTGGCCACCGCCAGGGACTTCGACGGACGCCTCATGACGGGTCTCATCTGTACCGGTGACCAGTTCATCACCGACCGCGAGGCCCTCAACGGCATCAAACGCCATTTCATCGACGGCTTGGCTTGCGACATGGAGAGCGCCGCCATTGCCCAGACGTGCTACCTCTTCGGGCAGGATGGGCGCACTCAGGGCTATCCCCCTTCCGGGGTGCCTTTCCTCAGCCTGCGTGTCATCAGCGACACCCCAGGCCGCACCGACAACCACCAGCAGCAGTGGGAGGACTTCCTTGCCTCCATGTGCGACACCTCTTTCCACTTCGTCAAACAATTCCTGGAAAAACTGTAATAGCAAACCACCTATCATGGAAGTCATTCAGAGTTTCACCATCGACCACACCCATCTGAAGCCGGGTATCTACGTGTCGCGCATCGACAAAAGCTTCACCACCTTCGATCTCCGCATCACCGAGCCGAACCGCGAGCCTGCTGTGGCCCCCGCGGCCATGCACAGCCTCGAACACCTCATGGCCACATGGTTCCGCAACAGCGAGGCTAAGACCGACGTGGTCTACGTCGGCCCCATGGGCTGCCTGACGGGCATGTATGTCATCATGACGGGCTGCTACACTGTCGAGGACATGCGTCGTCTCACCATCGAGTGCCTGGAGTGGATTCTCTCCCAGAACGAAGTCCCTGCCACCACCCCCGAGACCTGTGGCAACTATCTCCTCCACGACCTTCCCATGTGCCACTGGGAAAGCCGTCGCTACCTCGACCGCCTGCAGCACGATTTCCACAGCGAATACACCAAGCTGCAAGTCACCCTCAAAGACGGCAAAACCTTCGCCGACGCTTGAGGTGCAGGATATTCCAACAAAAAAAAGACCCCATGCGGGGTCTTTTTTTTTATTGTGTCGCTTCGATGATTTAGAAAGCGTAGTTGAAGCCGATGGAGAAGTTGTTGAGGTGGGCGTTGAGGTCCTGCGCGTTCATGTTGGCCATCAGTCCCCAGTTGTGGCTGGATCTACCTTCATAGCTGGTCATATTGCAGTAGAGACCGAGCAGGTTGACATAGATGTCCATGGAGATGCGGTCGTTGAAGGCGTAGTTGAGGCCGGGGACAACGTTCAGACCGAAGGAGGTGTAGTTGTCGCTCTGGTCGACGGGGAAACCGGTGAATTCGTCGCCGCCCACGAAGTTGTGCTGCTTGCTTTCAAGGCCGAGAGTGACATTGAGCTGAGCCTCGCAGAACACGGTGAAGTTGTTCCAGTTGGCGACGTTGTAGCGGAAATAGGGGGCAATCACAACGGCCGACTTGGGATGCGAAGTGTAGGTGTCGTCGGCACCGGCATAGGTGCGGGTGTAGGTGTAGTCCCAACCGAACTGGGCACCAATCTGCATGTTGTCGTTCAGCCAGTAGCCGATTTTGGGCAGGATGCTGATGTTGGTGGCGGCGCTACCTCCAAGATAGTCGTCATCGTGGTTGCCGTTGTGGTTGATGTCCAGCTTGCCGCCGAGGACGAACTGGGCGTTGGCGGTCATTGCAAACGCTGCAAGAGCGAGGGTCATTAAAATCTTTTTCATCTTTCTTTGTAATTTTTATTGGTTAAACTTTGTTAATTTTTTTATAATTTTCTTTAAAATTTGACGATGCAAAAATACGACTTTTTTCTGATATGCAAATATTTTTTTTGTTAAAAGCGTATTTTTCAGCTTGAAATGGCCATTTTGTAACCTAAAATGTCACACTGTGTACGTGTTATGCCTACGTGGTTTGCTGCTGTCCCCAGAAAAAGCAAGAGAGGGTGTCTCAAAAGGCACCCTCTCTGTCTTTTTTTACAAACGAGTTTTGCTTTAGTGCATCGCCATGGTGTATGCTGGACTTCTTGGAGAAGTGGCGTTGAAAATGCGGAGAAGTCGACAAAGTCGCTCAAAAAGGCTC
>JAFVAM010000002.1 GCA_017480525.1 Bacteroidales bacterium
AGTTTGTTCGCTTCGGCCATCATCCCTATAAAACTGTCTCCCGTAGCGTGTCGAAACGCATCAGCACGGCAAACAAAAATGCCACGAAATGGGTGTACCCATCCAGCTTTTTGACGTATCTTTCGTACCCTCCTCGAGAACTTAACTTCTTGATTCTTCTCGGTCTACGAGATTCAGCAGTTGAACATAGACCGGCTGTCCGGTAAAATGTGTATCTTTGCCCATTGGTTTATCCTTTTATTGGTTTAGAGACTAAAGATAAACCAAAGGGCTGACACTGCAAAAGGCCAGCCCTGTTTTTTTATTTTATCTAACTTGTATCTAAAATGTTTTATCGGACACCATTATTTTTTTTGTGGGACTTGGACTTGTGAAGTCGGCGCAAAGGTTATGTGTTGTTGTGCAGCGCGTTGTAGACGACTTTGGCTTTGCTGGGGCCGATGGCATCGGTGAGGTCTTCTAAGGTTTGGGTCTGAATCTGTTTTATGGATCCAAAGCGCAGCAGAAGGTCGTGGGCTGTTTTTTCGCCGATGCCGGGTATGTCGGTCAGCGCGGTGCGGAAGGTTCCTTTGGAGCGTTTGTCCTTGTGGAAAGTGATGGCGAAGCGGTGGACCTCGTTCTGGATCTGTTCGAGCAGGTGGAAGAGCGGGTCGGTGGGTTTGAGACCGACGACGGCAATCTCGCCATTGTCGTTGAAGCGCAGCAGCTGATTTGTGTGGTGGCGGTCGTCTTTGGCCAGACCTGCGATGGGGATGTCGAGTTTCAGATTTCCCACTACGACCTCTCGCGCCACGTGCATCTGTCCTTCGCCACCGTCGACGATGAGAAGGTCGGGCATCTTCTGTTTCTCCTCTTTCAGGCGGCTGTAGCGTCGTCCGATGACTTCTGCCATCGAGGCGTAGTCGTCGGGACCTTCCACGGTCTTTATGTTGAACTTGCGGTAGAGACTGCGGTTCGGTTTTCCGGCGGTGAAATGCACCATGCCCGCCACGGGATAGGCTCCTTGGAGGTTCGAATTGTCGAAGCATTCGATGTCCATGGGCAAGGAGGGAAGGTTGAGAGCGCGTTGGATGCGTTCGAGGAGTTTGAGTGCTTGGGGAGCGGCGTCGCCCTGTGTAAGGGCGCGTTGGTGTCGGCACTGTTTCTGGTAGCTCTCCACGTTGCGCAGCGAGAGGTCAAGCAGTTTTCTGCGGTCGCCGCGTGGGTCGTAGTTTTGACGCAGGTAGTCTGCCGGGATGTCGGGTACCGCGAAGGGCACGATGATTTCCTGCGCAGTGCTTTGGGTTTGCTCGTGGAGTGCCGGGATAACGGTGGAGAGGATTTCTGCGTCGCTTTCGTCAAGCTGGCGCTTGATTTCGTTGCTGAGGGAATAGATGATGGCACCGTTCTTGATGCGGAGGAAGTTGATGTAGGCGTATGTGGGGTCGTCGCCGAGGATGGAGACCACGTCGACGTCGCGGACGTTGGTGTCTACCACCGTCGAGCGGCTCTGGTATTCGGCGAGGAGGTGTATCTTTTTTTTCAGCACCTCGGCTTCTTCGAAACGCAGTTCGTCGGCGAGGGCGAACATCTTTTTTTTCATGGTAGTCTCAATCTCGCCGAAGTCGCCTTTCAGAATGCGCCTAATGTCGGCGATGGTGGACTGGTAGTCCTCCTTGCTTTGTAGTCCCGCACAGGGTGCCGGGCAGAGGCCTATCTGGTGTTTCATGCAGGGCCGTTTCCCCATGGTGTCGCAGGTGCGGTACTGGAACAGTCCGCGGATGATGTCTTGCAGTTCGCGCAGGATGCGTCCGTTGGGGTAGGGACCAAAATACTGACCCTTGAGGTTGTGGCGGCGTGTGTAGAGCAGGCGTGGGTATTCTTCGTCGGTGATGCAAAGGTAGGGGTAGCTTTTGTCGTCTTTCAGCATGGAGTTGTAGCGCGGCTGGTAGCGTTTGATGAGGCTGTTTTCCAGCAGCAGGGCATCCACCTCTGTGGCCACCACCGTTACGCGGATGTCGTAGATGTTGCGCACCAGCATCTTGATTTTCGCGCTTTTGTCGTCGTAGTGGGAGAAATAGCTGCTGACGCGACGCTGGAGGTTGCGCGCCTTGCCCACATAGATGACTTTCCCCGATTCGTCCAGGTGCTGGTATACGCCTGGATTTTCGGGGATGGTTTTGAGACGCATGGCGATGCGCTCGATGTTCTTGTTGATGCTGGCGTCAATCACTTCATTCCTTTGTAGTCAATCTCTGTGCGTTCGATGTCGAGACGGAAGCTCTTCACCGCGTCGAGGTCGAACTGGCTGGAGGCCTGGCCTATCTCCATGCGGAATTCGCCGTTGGAGTTGAAGGTGAAGAAGGGGCGGATGGTCTGGCGGAGCAGTCTCAGCCCCTCTTTGGTACGCCCTGGCTGCGGCTCTCCTTTCCAGCGATTGTTTTCTATGAGTGATATGGATGCATAGAACATGCGGCGGTCGCCGCTGGGGCTGAAGAGGTTCACCGTGAGAGGCAGCGTGTTGGTGCGCATCAGAGACGTGTCGACAACCACTTCGAAGTCAATCTGATAGTAGTTGTCTGCATCTTTCACATCGACGGAGAAGACTTCTGGTTTGAAGCGGTTCCAGCCTTTGTCACCAAAGGTTCGGGTATCGTCGACGAGGGTGTCTTTTCCTCCGCAAGAGAAGATACCCAATGTCAGGAGAGACAGAATGGCTATGCGGGTGAATTTTTTTCTGACGAGGGAGGTGCGGGGATGGGCGTCAGGGAGTTGTTTCATCGTTGTTTTGTTGATTGTTTTTGTATGACAGGGAGTGAGTTGAGATTAGTTTCTTTCCAAGAGTGCCTGCATGATTTGAACGGCGTTGGTGGCGGCGCCCTTGCGGATGTTGTCGGCCACCACCCAAAGGTTGAGTGTGCAGGGTTGCGATGCATCGCGGCGCAGGCGTCCCACAAACACCTCGTCGCGGTGGTGCGCAGTGATGGGCATGGGGTAGAGGTTGTGCTGCGGGTCGTCCTGAAGGATGATGCCAGGGGTGGCGCCGATGAGTGAGCGAACTTCGTCGAGGTCGAATTCGTGGCGCAGTTCCACGTTGACAGCCTCGCTGTGGCCTCCCACCACAGGCACACGCACTACGGTGGCGCTCACCTGTATGTCGGGGTCGGAGAAAATCTTGCGCGTCTCGTCCACGAGTTTCTGTTCTTCGGTGGTGTAGCCGTCGGGTTGGAAGTCACCGCCGTGGGGGAAGAGGTTGCGGTGGATGCTGTGCGCATAGGCAGGCGTGATGGAGGGAACGTTCTCTGGATTTTGTTTTCCATAGGTTGTTCTCCACTCTCCGTTCTCCACTCTCCACAATCCACTCTCTTCGGCTTCCAGTTGTCGCACGGCCTTGAGGCCTGTGCCCGTGATGCTTTGATAGGTGGCGACCACGATGCGACGGATGCCGTATTTGCGCTCCAAGGCCGACAGGGCCAGCACCATCTGGATGGTGGAGCAGTTGGGATTGGCTATGATGGAGGCGTGGTTGGGGGCTTGCCGAAGCGTCTGGAGGGCTGTCGCGATGTTGATTTCAGGCACTACGAGGGGGATTTCTGGATCTTTGCGCCAAGCCGACGAGTTGTCGATGACTGTGGTACCCTGTTTGACGAAGAGCGGCGCATACTGTCGCGAGGCGGCGGCACCTGCCGAGAAGATGGCGTAGTCGGGACGTGCTGCGATGGTTTCTTCCACGGAAATCACCTTCAGCATGCGTCCGCCGAAAGCCAACTCCTTCCCTATCGACTTTTGGGAGGCTGCCGCTATGACTTCTTCGTTTTCGTATCCTTTCTCCTGTAGGACGGTGAGCATTTCGCGGCCCACCAGACCTGTGGCTCCTACAACTGCTAGTTTCCTGGTTTCTTCTTTCTTGTTGTTTTTGGGGAGTTCATTATCTGATTAGTGTCACAGTGCCCTTGACTACATGTGTCTCGCGCGGTTCAAACTCGTTGGTATAGCGGATGAGGTAGACGTAGGCTCCCTGGATGCAGGGGTTGCCGTCGAAGTCGCGGCCGTCCCAGGCGCAGTCCACACCCTCGCAGCTGTACACCATCTCGCCACGTCGGTTGTAGATGAACATTTCCTGACGCAGGGTCTTCGTGCTCACCGAGGCAAAGAGATTGTTGCCGGCAGGATTGTCGGGGGTGAAGGCGTTGGGTACCCAGAAGTGCTCCTTGTTCAGCGGGATGTAAATCGTGGCGGTGTCCACGCATCCGTAGGGACTGTGTTCGATGAGGATGATGTTGGCGCCGTCGAGTTCGGCAGGTATGGAGTAGTAGGCCACCGGCGAGGAATGGTCGCCACCGTTGGGGAACTTCCAGACACGGCTGCTGCCGCCCGTGGAGATATCTGTCAGTTCCACATTCAGGTTGTCGAGCGTGAAATAGTCGATGTCGGAACGGAGTTTAGCTTGCAGGGGATGGATGAGCAGCTGCAGCTGCACCACCGAGTCGCAGTCGTACCTGTTCTTAAGGATAATGGTGTCGGTGGCTGCCGTAGCGGCATTGCTCTGCGTGTATTTCTTGCCGTTCTTCCACACGATGGGTTTGCAGTCCTCCACAACGTCGATATAGAAGTCGTCGGGTTTCACCTGAAGGTTGAGGCGGACGGTGCTGTCGCAGCCGGGAGCGGAGTGCAGATGGACGAAGGCGGTGGAGGGGTCGGTGTTTTCGGTGAAACTGCGGTAGGCACGGCCGTTGGTGTCCCAGGTGTAGCTTTCGCCGCGGCAGATGACGGGGTTGAGGATGGTGTCGAAGTTGGGGAATACTTTCACGAGCATGGTGTCGAAATTGTGGCAACCGCTGGCAAAGTCGGAACTCACCTGGATGAAGATGGAGTCGATCTTGTTGGCCCGCAGCCCGGTGGTGGGCAGCTGGTTGGAGAAGAGCGACAAACGGCGCACGATGATGCTGTCGCCTATGGTGGGGTAGTCGTCACGGCGGAAGAGCGTCGTGTCGAGCACAATGGTGTCGCCCTGCGGAGTGATGCGGAATGCCCCTATTGTTTCGTAATTGCCGATGTTCAGGTAGTCGGTGCTCAAGTTGGTGCTGCCGTCGCCGATGAGGGTGTCGAGCAAGATGGTGTCGCCGCCGGATATGCGCGAGATTTGCCATTCCTGGTGTGTGATGACCTGGAGCGATGTCATGTCGATACGCATCTGGCCTGTATCTCCGAGGCAGATGTCCAGCTCGCTGGGCTGGGTGTCCTTGATCTGTAGTTTGTGGATGTCAAGGTAGTTGGCGGTATCCATACCCACGAAGATGGTGTCGTAGAGGTTGTACCAGTCGTCGTTGGCGTTTTTGAACTTCATGTAGAAGACATATCTTGTCGACCGCGTGGGTTTCACGAAGGCTTTTGTCAGAGTGGGGCAGGAGGAGCTCTCGTCCATGGGGGTATAGTATCCGTTGGTGTCGTTGACGGCCTCGGGGTTGCTGGAGGTGAGTCGGCTCAACTCGACGCTGACCGAGTCGTTGAGGATGCGCAGCCATCCATAGTTAGGTTGGTTGGTGCCTGCGGGTGTGAAACGGAAAGCCACTTCGTGGATGGGACTTCTTGTGATGTTGTAGCCTGAAGGGTAGAAGGCAGCGGGTTTGCCGGTGATTTCGACAGAGCTGTTCGGCGCCATTGGGTCTGTTGAACGTACTTGGGCTACTCCTGTGGCATTCTGAATACCCACTATTCCGTTGGCGTTTTTCCAGGATGTGTTGATGCCTCGGTTCTGGATGTGCACTTCAATGATGTTGGAACCCTCGTAGCACACAATCTGGTATGTGCAACGGTCGTTGTCCGAGTGATAGGAGCCGTGCGGATAAAGAGGCAGTCCAAGATAGCTGCAAACGATTTTCCGGCAGGGATAGCCATCCTGTATACCGTAGTGTATCCCTTGGGGGGCGGTCACGTCACCAGAAGGATCCGTGTCTTGAAACACCCCGTAAATGGCATCCATGTGGTGTGTTGCGGTGGCTCCGCTATATCCCGCCCAGTTGCTTCCATTGGCTCCCCAGGGGATGGGGCTGTGGTCGGCATAGGAGCAGTTGTTTCCTGCTGCCGAGGCATTGAATGTAATGATGCCGTTTCCTCCTGCAACGAAAGAACTTTTCTGTATCCCGAAAAAGTAGAATGGATAGGGAATGGAGACGGGCGATGCGCAAAACTTATCATCTGCGCTGTTGGGCAGCTGTGAACCCATACTGAACGTTGGGTCCGGCGGGTTGTATGTGATTTGGTCTACATAGTAGGTGCCGTTAAACTTGCGCACCGGGATATAAGGCATGCAGGAAAGCACGAGTTCTCTTTCGGCGCATGTCACCACCGTGTCCCATCCTCTTTGACGGTAGCGAGCCAGCGACATGTGGTCGTGTTTCTGTTTGATTTGTACCTCGGGGCAGGGCGATACCTCCGGTGGCCATTGATATTCTCCACATTCCACAACGGGAGAGGGCGCAGATTGTCCATGCATGGAAAACCCTGTTGCCATGATAACTACAACGAGCGTGAGTCGTCTGATGATACTCCTTTTTCTCATATTCATATTGCTATTTTAAACTGCAAAAATACATTTTTTTCTTTATCCATACAAATTTTTTTTCCTCACTTATCCATCCTTCACGCTTAATAGATGCATTTTTCGTTTCAAAATTTCCGCGTTAAGAAAAATTAACATTATCGGATGCCTTTTCGGTTGAGTGCCGCGTGGAAGGCGGCGGCGTTGCGGTTGTGTTCGGCGAGGGAGGATGCGAATCGGTGTGTGCCGTCCATCTTCTCGTTGGCACAGAAGTAGATATATGGCGTTTCTGGGGCGTTAATGACGGCCCTGATAGAGGCCTTGGAGGGGGTGCAGATAGGGGCAGGGGGGAGGCCTGTGTGGAGGTAGGTGTTGAAAGGACTATCGGTCTTGAGGTGTGTGTTGAGGATGCGCCGGAGCGCGAAGTCGCCGAGGGCGTATTTGACGGTGGGGTCGGCCTGTAGGGGCATACCGCGCCGCAGCCGGTTCAGGTAGACGCTGGCGATGGTTCCCTTCTCTGGACCGTAGTTGGTCTCTTCCTCAACGATGGAGGCCAGTACTATGACCTCGCGTTTTCCCAACGCTTCCTTCTCTGTTCTCCGTTCTCCACTCTCAGCTCTCCAGAAGGCATCGTATTCTTTTCGCATGCGCTGCATGAAATGGTCGGGTGAGATGGTCCAATATAGTTCGTAAGTATCAGGGAGTATGAGGTGGAGGCTGTCGAGCGGAATGCTGAAGTCGTTGTGCATAAGCTTCTCGTCGAGGTAGGCTTCCAGCTGCTGTGGCAGTCGGAATTTGCCTATGGTTAGGCGTATGGGGTCTTGTTGGCCACGGGTGATTCGCTTGATGAGGCGATGGACGGGGGTGTGGGGCTGGACGACATAGGAACCCTCGCGCCAGCCTTTGTCGAGTTTGAGAGCGGCGGCTATGAGGCCGAAGAGGGGGTCGTCGTCGACGAGTCCGCTGGAAACGAGTGCGTTGCGTGCGGCATCAGCTTCGTCGCTTGTCGGTAGGTTGATGCGCACAGGCTCTGCGTTGGCCGTGGTGGCGTTGAGGCACATGAATGCCGCCCCCCCGACGGCGAGGACGGCCAGCAGGGCGACGAGGAGGAAGACCTTGAGGACAGATTTTCGGAATGGATTGAAGAGGGTCATGAGAGCGTTTTTTGCATGCGGATGTTGTCGACGAACCTGTCGTCCACGGCAATCCAGTCGCGGAAGTAGCCGCACTCGGCAAATCCGGCCTTGCGGAAGAGGGCTTGCGAGGCGGTGTTGGGGGCTGCGATGTCGGCATATAGGCAGTGAAGGGTTGTCGCATACTGTGCCTCCAAGGCGTTGAGCATGGCCAGGGCGTAGCCGTGGCGGCGGTACTCGGAGGCCACCATGATGCCCACGGCGCAGCGCCGGTTCAGAGGGTCATAGGCGTAGAGGTCTAACGCTCCTACAATCCTATTGCCACCGTCGAGGGTTCCGTAAAGCCGCAGCTCCCCGGACGAGAGACTCTTCCCCTCCTCAGCCATCAACAGCATCCTGTGTTTTCCATTTTCCAATGGGTCAGTACGTTTTTAATTTATAATTGGTACGTTTTAATTCTGAAAATTTTCATTTTTCCAGTCAATTTAGGAAATTTTCCCCCATAGCATCTTGTTCTTCGAGTTGTCTATGTGATGTTGCAGGAGTGGGTGGCTGCTGAGGGAGGGGTCGCTGGCGAGGAGGTCGTGGACAGTGTCGCGGGTGGCTTTGACGAGGGGTTCGTCGTCGACTATGGAGGCCAGCCGCAGGTTGAGCACACCGCTCTGCTGCAGTCCCTGTATGTCGCCGGGGCCGCGCAGCCGCAGGTCGGCTTCGGCAATTTGGAATCCGTCGGTGGTGGCGCACATGGTCTGTATGCGTTCGCGCGAGGTGGAGGAGAGGTGGTCTTTGGTCATGAGTATGCAGTAGGCCTGGTCGGCACCGCGCCCCACGCGGCCGCGCAGCTGGTGCAGCTGGCTGAGGCCGAAGCGTTCGGCGTTCTCAATGACCATCACGGAGGCGTTTGGCACGTCGACACCCACTTCGATGACTGTCGTGGCCACCATGATGTGCGTGAGGCCTCGTTTGAAACGGTCCATCTCGAAGGCTTTTTCGTCGGCGGTGAGACGGCCGTGGACCATGGAGGTCTGGTATTGCGGCCGCGGGAAATAGTTTTGCACCATCTCCAGGCCGTCCTGTAGGTTTTTGAGGTCGCTTTTCTCGCTTTCTTCGATGAGAGGATAGACGATGTATACCTGGCGGCCGGCGTCGATTTGTTTTTTCAGGAAGGAAAACACCAGCGGTCGGTTGCGTTCCAGCCGGTGGTAGGTGCGCACGGGGTGGCGTCCCGGAGGCAGCTCGTCGATGACGGAGCAGTCAAGGTCTCCGTACACTGTCATGGCGAGGGTTCGAGGGATAGGGGTGGCCGTCATGACGAGGACATGTGGCGGCACCGTCGACTTGGCCCACAGCTTGCCGCGCTGTTCCACGCCGAAACGGTGCTGCTCGTCGATGACCACGAGGCCGAGGTCGTGGAAGGCCACGTCGTCCTCGATGAGGGCGTGGGTGCCGATAAGGAAATGTATGTCGCCTTCGGCGAGACGCTGTTTGATTTTTTTCTTGGCGGCGGCGCGTACCGACCCCGTCAGGAGTTCCACGTTGATGCCGAGTCCATCGAGCATGCGTTGGAAAGTGATGAAATGCTGTGTGGCGAGGATTTCCGTCGGCGCCATGAGGCAGGCCTGGCTGCCGTTGTCGAGGGCTATGAGCATGCACATCAGGGCCACGAGGGTCTTGCCGCTGCCCACGTCGCCTTGTATCAGGCGGTTCATTTGGCGTCCCGTGCGCATGTCCTCGCGCACCTCGCGTATCACACGTTTCTGCGCCCCGGTGAGGGGGAAGGGAATCTTCTCGCCATAGAAGCGGTGGAAGTGGTCGCCCACGTGGGCGAAGATGCGCCCCTGCGAGCGCGACGAGCGCTGGACGCGGGCATACTGGTAGTCGAGCTGCAGGAAGAAAAGTTCCTCGAACTTGAGGCGCATACGCGCCTGGTCCAGTTGCTGCAGACTTTCGGGATAGTGGATGGCTATCAACGCTTTGCGGCGAGGCATGAGGTGGAAGTGTGCCAGAATGTCGTCGGGCAGGTTTTCCGGGACGTCGGGCAGCGAGGCCACCATACCCTCGGTGATGCGTGCCAGGGCACGCGTGCCAAGGCCGCTCTTTTTCATCTTCTCCGTGGTGCCGTATACAGGCATGAAGGGGGTGGAAAAGTCGCCATTCTCCGCCCGTTCTATCTCGGGGTGGCTCATCTGCCATTGGCCGTTGAAGACGGTGGGGTGCCCCATGACGAAAAAATCCATGTTGGGCTTGATTTTCTCGCGAACCCACTTGGTGCCGGCAAACCACACGAGCTGCAGGATGCCTGTGCCGTCGAAGAAGTCGACGGTCAGCCTCTCGCGGAACTTGCCCGTGGCCACGCTCTGCATGTTGCTCATCCTGCCTTTGAGCACCACGAAGTTGTCCTCTTCCGTGAGGGTGGCCACGGTGGAGAGTTGCGAGCGGTCGACATAGCGGAATGGCACATAGTCCAGCAGGTCGGCCACGGTGCGGATTTCCAGCTCCGAGGCCAGCACCTTGGCTTTGGCAGGCCCCACGCCTTTAAGGTACGCTATGTCGTCGTAGAGGTTCATGCTGCCGGGCTGTTGGGACGGGGGGCGCCGTGGGAGAGGCGTTCGCGTTCGAGGGTGGAGGATATGTCGATGTGGTCGGGGTCGGCCATGACGAGGAGGGTCTCTATGGAGGGGTCTTGCAGGCGGTTGACGGCGGCAATGGTCTGCTCGTATTCAAAATCCTTGGCGGTGCGTATGCCGCGGATGATGGCCTTGGCGCCGATGCGGTGGCAGAGGTCTATGGTCATGCCCTCGTAGGCGGTGACCTCCACCGTGGGACAGTCGGCCAGTGCTGTGCGTATGCGTTCCACGCGCTCCTCGGGACTGAACATGCCGCCGAAGGCACCGTTTGTGCCGCTTGCTGCCTTCTCGCTGTTCACCCCCACGGCCACCACCACACGGTCGAACAGCGGCAGCACACGCCGCAGGACAGCTTCGTGGCCTGCCGTGAAGGGATCGAAAGAGCCGGGGAAGAGTGCTAAAACTGCCATATAAGTCTGAAGATAATAGAGTTGGAATAGCAGTTGTTCGTCCATGTCTTCCATCTGGTGACGGTCTGGGTGCTGCCGTCGGGGTTGGTGACGGGGTCGCCCTGTTCGTCAAGGACCGGTGTTGTGCCGTCGCTCTCGTGGAAGAGCCAGTCGCGCTTCACGGCGAGAAGTGAATACTGCCACTGGATATTGAGCAGCAGGTTGCGCCACACGGGGAAGCGTATGTCGACGATTGCCGCGAGGTCGTTGCGGAGAAAGTCCATGTCGGTGGTGTCGGGGAAGAAATACTGCGGGTTGTATTTCAGCCTGCCGGTGGGTTGCTCCAGGAGTCGGCTGTATTTCAGCCCCGCGCCTACGAGCATGCCGCCCCAGGGGTCGCGGAAGTGGACCATCAGGGGGATGTCCACATAGTTCATTCGCAGGTCGAGGGAGTACGGGTCGCCCGTGTTGTTGTAGGCGCCGCGTTGCGAGAAGAGCGTTTCTATGCTGAGATTCCAGATTTGTCTGCGGTCGAAATGGGTGATGGCGCCGACGCCGCCCGTGAGACCTCCCTGGCTGAAGCCTTTCAGCTCGTCGCCCTCAATCTGCGAGAGGGTGGCTCCGGCCGACACAAAGGCATGGATACGCTGCCCCTGCACCCGCCCTCCGCCGGTCCCGGCCAGGGCTATAGCCGCTATGAGCATTGTCCGTGTCAGTATTCGTCTCATTCTTTTTTTCTATATGGTTTTGTCTCGATGTTTTTTCTTCGTTCCGGCAGAATAGGGGAGGGAGGTTACAGCCGGCGCCAGTTGCGCATCAGGATGGTGGCGTCGGTGGAGGTCTTGTAGTTCTTCATGTATCGCAGCGTCAGCCGTTCCTGCAGGTCGGGCGCGGCATCGGCCACGATGTCCCACGGCATGAACACCCCTTTCTTCCCCTTGTAGCCCACCCAGCTCAACCTTCCGCCGAGGACCTTCAGGCTGTGGACCATGAAGGTGCGCTTCCCCTGCTGGAACCATACGAGCACGGGGCTTGCCGCCACCAGCAGGAGCGAGGCAGCGATGTCGAACAGGCGTTTCTTGCGGCGGCTGCTGTCGGTGCTGACGGTGTCGAGGTCGTCCACGAAGAGGTTCTCCCGTGTGAGGATGCTGTTGCTGCCGATGACGTAGTCGCCGTCGGCAGGGGCTATCTTGTATTCCACCCCGGTGGTCTTGAGGGTGGCCATGAGGCCTATGATGTTCTTCAGTTCGATGTCGGCTCCGCAGAACACCACCTCTTCCACCTTCTCTATCCTGATGATGTCCTCCAGATGGCGTGGGTCGCGCAGGGGCTCCTCGATGATGTTCTCCGGCGCGATGCCGAGTGTGCTGTAGAGGGTGCGCACCCGGGCCGTCTCGAGGGCTCCGCCCACGGCGAGGACACGTCCGCGCCTGCGTGCGCGTAGCGCGTATCCTTTGATATGCAGCACACTCAGGAACACCCGGATGATCAGTGTCCCGGCGAGGGTCCATACGCTGCCCGCCACGAGGAGCATGCGCGAGTAGCGCTGTCCTTCGTCGAGGAGCGAATAGAACGATAGCAGTAGCAGCAGTCCCACGCCCATGCCACGCACTATTTTCCAAGGTCGCACGGGTTTGTCATAGCCTCCCGCCACCCAGCTGGAGGCCATCAGCACAAGGATATATGCCGGGATGACCAGCCACGTGTATTCCGGAGGGTAGTAGTCGATGTTGTTGGCCCATTGGCTGGCCCAGAGGTGCTTCAGGGCCACAAAGCCGCCAAAGGCCACTGCGAAGTCGGCCAGCGGCACCGCCAAACGTCCCGCTATCCGCTCCCCCCAGGCCAGTGCGGCGCGCAGCCAGATGGCCATGTGCAGCAGCGCGTTGAACAGCCGTGCGTTGCCGCCGGAATAGTAGCGCCTCACGAAGATGGACATCGCGTTGTAGAAGGTGTAGACATAGTTCATGCTGCCCTTCTTGGTGCTCTCGCCCTTGTAGTGGATGATGTGTGTCTGGGGGAAATAGTAGTTCTTCCATCCCGCCAGGCGTATGCGCCACGAGTAGTCTATGTCCTCGCCGTACATGAAGTAGCTCTCGTCGAGGCCGCCGATTTGGTCGTAGACCTCCTTGCGCAGCATCAGGAACGCCCCGGGCATAATCTCTATCTCGTTGGTCTCGTCCTCCGGCAGGTGGCCCATGTAGTAGGCCGCCACGCGCCGCGAATGGGGGAAGAGCCTGATGAGGCCCGAGATTTTGTAGAACGACGCCTCCGCCGTCGGGAACCCCCGCTTGCTTTCTTTCAGGTAGTTGCCGTCGCCGTCGACCATCTTCACCGTCAGCCCGCCGCAGTCCTCGTGCTCGCGCATGAAGTCGGCGCATCGGGCCAGCGTGTCGCGCTCCACCACCGTGTCGGGGTTGAGCAACAGCAGTAGCGAACCCTCGGCGCAGCGCAGCGCCTGGTTGTTGGCGCGGGCGAAGCCCACGTTCTCGTGGTTCTCCACGACGTGCGCCTCGGGGAAGTCCTTCCTCATCATCGCCACGCTTCCGTCCACCGAGTCGTTGTCCACCACCCACACGTCGAGCTCCATGCGGCTGCCGTCGGACAGCGCCCGCTCCGACCCGTAGACCGAGGCCAGGCACTGCCGAAGGAAGTACTTGACGTTGTAGTTGACTATGACGATAGATAATGTCAAGGCTGTATCTCGATAGGGGGGTAGGGGGTTACACCGATGTTCTTCATTTCTTCTTCTTACGCTTGCCGGCGTTGTCGATGATTTCCACGGCCTGCTCTATCGTAAGCTGCAGGGGGTCCACGCCCTTGGCCAGGCGGAAGTTCTCGCCCTTGTAGGTCAGGTAGGGGCCGAAGCGGCCTATGTTGCTCATCACGGCCTCGCCGTCCTTCTGTCCGATTTCGTGCGGATAGATTTTCTTCAGCGCCTCTTTCTGCTCTTCGGCCTCGCGCTTGGTCTTGATGATGTCGACGCAGCGCTCCAGCCCCACTTCGTAGGGGTCGTCGTTCTTGCCCAGCGAGTAGAATTTGTTGTTGTGCCTCACGTAGGGGCCGAACTTGCCGATGCTCACCGTCACGTCCTTGTCCTCGAACAGGCCCACCGTGCGCGGCAGCGCGAAGAGGCCCAGGGCCTCCTCGAGGGTGATGGTCTCGATGCTCTGCCCCTTCTTCATGCTGGCGAAGAGGGGTTTCTCGTCGGTGTTGGTCTCGCCGATTTGCACCAGGGTGCCGTAGCGGCCTATCTTGGCGTAGACGTTCTTGCCGCTCTTCGGATCCACGCCCAGCAGGCGGCTGCCCGTCGTGCGCTGGCTGTTCTGTTGCGTCTGGCGTATGTTCTTGTGGAACGGCACATAGAAGCGGTCGATCACCTTGCGCCACTCCTTCTTGCCGTCGGCAATGTCGTCGAAGTCCTTCTCCACGGTGGCTGTGAAGTTATAGTCCAGGATGTTGGGGAAGTGGTCCATCAGGAAGTCGTTCACCACGCATCCGATGTCCGTCGGGAAGAGCTTGCCCTTCTCGGAATAGCCCTTTTCGGTCTTCTCCGTCCGCTTCACCTCGCCGCCCTTCAGCGTTATCGCCACGCATTTGCGCTCCTCGCCTTCGCGGTCTTCTTTCATGATGTATTCGCGTTTGAGGATGGTGCTGATGGTGGGGGCATAGGTCGAGGGACGGCCGATGCCGAGGTCCTCCAGCTTCTTCACGAGGCTGGCCTCCGTGTAGCGCGGCGGGTGCTGCGTCCAGTGCTCGCCGGCCTCGCAGCTCTCCATCGTCAGCAGGGTGCCTTCCGGCAGGCGCGGCAGCATGTGGCTCGTCTCGCCGGCCTCCTCCTCGTCGTCGGTGCTCTCCAGGTATACCTTCAGGAAGCCGTCGAACTTGACCTGCTCGCCCGAGCACTGGAAGCGCAGCTCTGCGTTGTGCGGACCCTGCTTCGTGCCTATGGCTATCTCCATCTCCGTCTTCTCAATCTCCGCGTCGGCCATCTGGCTGGCCACCGTGCGCTTCCATATCAACTCATACAGCCTGCGCTGTGCGCTCTCCGCATTGATGGTCTGCGCCGTCATGTCCGTGGAACGAATGGCCTCGTGGGCCTCCTGTGCGCCCTTGGTCTTTGTCTGGTAGCGGCGCGTCTTCACATATTCGGGGCCGTAGGCCTGCTCCACCTCCTTCTTGGCCATGCCGAGGGCCAGGTCGCTGAGGTTCACACTGTCGGTACGCATATAGGTGATATATCCGCTCTCGTAGAGCTGCTGCGCCACCTGCATGGTCCGCGCCACGCTGAAGCCCAGCTTGCGGCTGGCCTCCTGCTGGAGGGTGCTCGTCGTGAATGGCGGCGCCGGGGTGCGGTGCGCCGGCTTGGTCTCGATGCGGCTCACCTTGAAGTTCGCGCCCACAAGGCCCTCCAGGAATTCACGCGCCTCCTCCTCGGTGTCGAAGTGGCGGCTCAGCGCCGCGCTGAGGCTCTTGGTTCCGTCCACCGGGCGGAACTGCGCCAGCACACGGAAATAGGCCTTGCTCTCGAAGGCCTTGATCTCGTTCTCGCGCTCCACGATGAGCCTCACAGCCACGCTCTGCACACGCCCCGCGCTCAGCGCCGGCTTGATTTTGCGCCACAGGATGGGGCTGATCTCATAGCCCACCAGGCGGTCCAGCACACGGCGCGCCTGCTGCGCGTCGACGAGGTTCATGTCGATGCTGCGCGGGTTCTCGATGGCGTGCAGGATGGCCGTCTTCGTAATCTCGTTGAAAACAATGCGCTGCGTCGTCTCCGGGTCCAGCTTCAGGGTCTCCTGCAGGTGCCACGCGATGGCCTCTCCCTCGCGGTCCTCATCGGACGCCAGCCACACTTTCTCCGCTCCCTTCACGGCTTTCTGAAGCTCGCTCACCAGGCTCCGCTTGTCGTCGCTGATCTGGTATTGCGGCTCGTAGTCGTTCTCCACATCGATGCTCATCTCTTTCTTCGCCAGGTCGCGGATGTGGCCGTAGCTCGACTTCACCGTATAGTCCTTCCCGAGGAATTTCTCGATGGTCTTCGCCTTCGCAGGCGACTCTACAATTACTAAATTCTTCATATCTTCTTTTTTATTATTTTCCCATAAAAAACTCTGCCGCTCGGCACTCTCCTTCTCTCTCCGCCTTCCGCTCTCCGTCTGAGCGCAACCCATAAAACGTATATATATATAATTTATTGTGCGCCTCCGAAAAAAAAAAGTTTTCGTGGCCATCGCGGAGGAGGGGGGGACACATCGTGAAACACCCTTCCATGCCCCTTTTTTCCATGCGCCGTGCGCCCTCGGAGCCAAAATTGGAAATCAGTCACTTACGTGCTGTTTTTTCGTCATATTCACCACGTTGTCAGGCGATTGAATGAAAAATGAACATGCAACACGCTGATTCCCAGTACCAACACCCTACCAACACCGTATCAACACCGTACCATCTACCTACCAACACCGACCACGGTAGGAGATGGTACGCCGGAGGTACGCCGTTGGTACGGCCGAGACACGCGGACGCCCTCCTGCGGACACTTTCCGTACGGCTGAAAAAAAATCCCGTTTTTTTGCAGAATTCAAAAGGATAAATGTATATTTGCAGTGATAGACACATTGTAACAATACAATTATTGGTAGTGCCGTCGAATGTTGGAATACTTGTAGTCACAGGACAAGTGATGCTGTTTGTTTAAATTATTCTGGCGAAGCCATAAAGGTACATTTCAGAGTGCCGGTGAATGTCCGGGGTCTACCGCGTGCGCCTCGCCGCCCCGTCGGCCGAAGCCGTCGCCACCCTTGTGGTGGCCCACTGACGTGCCGGGAGAGGTGAGGATTTTTTTTGACGGCGGAAATAATAAAAGTGCAGTCCGGGCGTTTCTATGTGCGAAAATATATTATAGTATAGAAAGCACCCGATTATGAAAATACACGTTGTACAGCATGATGTGTGGACCAACCGTCCCGAAGAGAATCTGGAATGGATCAAGGCGGAACTCGATTCTGCCGCCTCGCGTGAAGCGCTGCTAACCGTCTTCCCGGCTTGTACGCTCTGCGGGGCGCCTCTTTTCGCCTCGGCGGGCTACACCGACCTGCAGAAGCGCGCCCAGGCGGCCTTGCAGGAACTCGTGGCCCTTTCGGAGCACAGGGCCTTCCTTGTGGGGCTCCCGCTCCAGATTCAGGACAAAGGGCTTTGCAACGCCGTGGTCTTCGTTCAGAACTGCGCCATCCGTGCCATCGTCACGAAGAAGTACCTCGCCACCGACGAGCAGCGCTGCTTTGTGCGCGGCGAGGGTGTGCAGGTGGTGCAGTTCCACGACCAGCGCATCGCCATAGGCTTCTACGAGGACCTCAAGGAACTCAGCCGCGGCCATGTGGAGCAGCCCGACCTCGTGGTGTGCTGTGGGTGCAATGTCTTCGACTACCAGAAGCCCTATCGCACACGCTACCGCATGACGAAAATCGTGGAGAGTCTCAACGCGGGTCTGGTCTACGCCAACCGCACGGGCGGCGAGGGTCCCTACCTCTATGCCGGCGGCAGTCTGGCCATGAACGCCGCCGGAGGGGTGCTGATGCAGTTGCCCTATTTCGAGGAGGCATGCCAGACGGTCGACATGCAGCAGATAGAGGAGGTGGAGGACGAGAAGCCCGAGGCCGTGGAGCTGGTGTACAAGGCGCTGGTGTGCGGCGTGAGGGACTATTTCCGCAAGAACGGCATCCGCCGTGCCGTGCTGGGGCTGAGTGGCGGAGTGGATTCCGCCATCGTGGCCACGCTGGCCGTCGATGCCATAGGCGCCGAGAATGTCCACGGTCTGCTGATGCCCAGCCAGTACAGTTCCGACCACTCCGTGCGCGACGCCGAGGAGCTGGCCCTCAACCTCGGCATGAGCTACCATATCGTACCCATACGCGACATGTTCGACACCTTCCGGCGCTCGCTGGCGCCCGTCTTCGACGGACGGCAGG
The DNA here is from genome assembly GCA_017480525.1 of Bacteroidales bacterium. GTDB lineage: Bacteria > Bacteroidota > Bacteroidia > Bacteroidales > P3 > Colimorpha. The sequence continues at coordinate 17,635 of JAFVAM010000002.1, forward strand.
AGGATGTCACGGAGGAGAACCTTCAGGCGCGTATCCGCGGCACCCTCGTCATGGCCTACGCCAACAAGTTCGGCGCCATGGCCCTCAACACCACCAACCGCTCCGAGGCCGCCATGGGCTATGGCACCCTCTACGGCGATTCCTGCGGCGGCCTGGCCGTCATTGGCGACCTCTACAAGACCGAGGTCTACCAGGTGTGCGAATACATCAACCGCGAACGGATCCGCATCCCGGAGAACACCCTCACCAAGGCTCCCAGCGCCGAGCTGCGTCCCGGCCAGAAGGACAGCGACTCGCTGCACGACTACAGCGTCCTCGACGCTGTGCTGGGTCTCTACCTCGACGAGTCGATGTCGGAGGACGAGATTGTGGAGGAGGGCTTCGACCGCGACCTGGTACGCGGCATCATCCGCAAGGTGGCGCAGAACGAGTGGAAGCGCCTGCAGTTTGCCCCGCAGCTGAAGGTGAGTCCCGTGAGTTTCGGCCTCGACCGCCGCTGGCCTATCTCCTGACGCGCCATGGAGGAAAACAAGCCGCTTGACCTGGCGCGACGCTACGTGGAGCTGACGGGCGAGAGTGTCTTCCTCACCGGCAAGGCCGGCACGGGGAAGACCACTTTCCTGCGCGACCTTGTCAGTGAGTGCCCCAAGCGACATGTGGTGCTGGCACCTACGGGTGTGGCGGCGGTGAACGCCGGAGGCGTGACCATCCATTCCTTCTTCCAACTCCCTTTCGAACCCTATCTGCCCGATGTGAAGGAGCTGGTGACGGAATACCAGATGGAGGAGCGCCGCAAAAGCCTTGGAAAGAACAAAATAAATATTATCCGCACGTTGGAGCTGCTCATCATCGACGAGGTGTCGATGGTGAGGGCCGACCTGATGGACGCCATCGACATGATGCTGCGGCGCTACCGTCGCAACCAGCGCCCTTTCGGAGGGGTGCAACTGCTGATGATCGGCGATGTGCACCAACTGGCTCCCGTGGTGACGGAGCGCGAACGGCCTTTCATGGAGCGCGTCTATCCGTCGCCCTACTTTTTCTGCAGCAAGGCGTTGCAGAGGATGGACTATGTGACTATCGAACTGACGCATGTCTACCGTCAGCAGGACGCTTCCTTTGAGGAACTGTTGAACAGGGTGCGCGACAACCGCCTCGACGCCGCTACCCTTGCGGCGCTCAACGCCCGCGTGGCGAGGCAGGCGGACGGCGCGGATGCCACCGAGGCCGACGACCGCTCCATGGCCATCACCCTCACCACGCACAACCGCCAGGCCGATGCCATCAACAGCCGCCACATGGCGGCCCTGACGGGAGAGAGGAGGCTGTTTGTCGCCCGGGTGACGGGCAATTTCCCCGAAGGGGCGGCACCGGTGGAACGCAACCTCGAGGTGAGGGAGGGGGAGATGGTGATGTTCGTCAAAAACGACTCTACGGGCGGCCATCGCTACTACAACGGCAAGCTTGGGCGCGTCACATCCTTTGTCAAAAACGACGAGGGCGTCGAGCTGGTGGCCGTGGAGGACGACGACGGTGACACCATCATGACCGGGCGCGAGGTGTGGGAGAATATGAAATACACCATGGACGCTGCGAGCGGCAAGATAGAGCAGGCGGTG
>JAFVAM010000090.1 GCA_017480525.1 Bacteroidales bacterium
ACGCACCGCGCCGCCGCGCCCAGCGTCCGCCGCCGTGCGCTGCCGCGCGTCGACCGTGCCGCCTCGCGGAGGCATCCCCCCGCTATAGTATCGTTCGCCGCTGTCCGCACTGTTCCAACTCTCGTTTCTCCTTGTAAATTCTCTCGCTTTTTCATGGTAAAGTCTCCAATGCAGCGGCCTTCCGCTGCTGCTTTTTTTGTTGTATATGTATGTATATCAGTTTTCTGCATAAGCATCTGCATGTTATTTCAAGAGTGCAAATATACGAAATATATTTAATATACAAACAGATTTTTTTTGCAGACACCGGCGATCACCCCCTTCCCCCGGGGAGAAGCCTGCGCAAAACGGGGGGTGCAGCGCAGGGGTGGATTACCCTACGTACACCTTACCAAACACCTACCATCTCCTTACCAACTCCTACCACAGTAGGAGATGATAGGGTGTCGGAAAGGCGACGAAAGGTTGTTTTTAACGTTCATTAACAAAGTCCAAGCTCGATAAGCAGGTGCAACACATCGGCGAAAAAAATGAGTGCGCAAGCCTTTAAACTTTCAAAGCTGAAGTGCAAAGAATGTGGTCATTGCCATTAATGACCACCTCGGTTGCGAGGCTGCGATGTTCGACAAAAGACAGCACAATAAAAATGTGAAGCTGCCGTTATTAGAAGAAAAAAATGAAAAATGGATCAAGTTGTCAAAAGGAATAGGGCAGCGGAAGAGTATAGATTTTTTGTAGAATTTTACATCTTCCAAGAGGGCGAGCGCCTAATTGCATATTGCCCGTCTTTGGACATCAGCACATCGGGCGAAGATTATGCTGATGCAACGAAAAACTTCTTCGAGAGGTTCCAGATTTACATTGAAACGTGCACAGAACTCGGCACGCTTTGGGATGACCTTAAAGAGCACGGATGGTCTGTGTCGGAACATCGCCTTTCTCCCCCTCCGTTCAACAAACTCGTTCGCAAGCCAGAGGTCTCAAAACTTCTTGGAGGGAACATCAACTATGAGAAAGTATCAACCCCGATGAGAATACCTGCAATGGCATGAAGAAGCTGTCAAACATCACAATAAAGGAGTTTCGCGCAGCCTTGGAAAAGCTTGGACTTACGCTGATGAGGGTTTCGGGCGGACACGAAATCTGGACCAAGTCGGGGCTAAAGCGCACTATTGTGTTCCAAACGCACGTGGAACCATTGCCTGAATTCGTTGTCAAGAATGCGCTGCGGGATATGGGTATATCAAGGCAAGAATTCATAGATATTCTCGAAAGTCTTTAGTGCAACACTCGTGCATTGTAGTAGACGGATAAAGTGCTGTTTTTCTGCTAAGTCGCGCAGTTCTGTGGCGTGTTTATGGGTGTCGTCCGGCACTTTGGTTGAAACGGAGTGCGCAAGCCGTGTTTCGCTTTTCCCGTTTTGAGGACTATCGGTGGGCGTAGTTGATTTTTTGCAGGGGGTGTGATTAGGGCCAGAATATACGGGATGCCGGTGTTCCCGCGACCCTTCCAGAGACCCATGGCTCGACCAGCGGCGGTGCAGCATGAGGCGTCGCCACAGAGGAGGGTTTTCTTCGCGGGGGATTTTTTATTTTCGGCGCGTGAATTTTTTTTGTATACTATTGATGCGTTAATTTTTAGTTTGGATTTATAATTTACTGTTTCTGTATTATTTACAACGGTTTTAACTTTTGACGATTTGAAATGAATGAGTATCTTTGCAGCGTAATACTGCAAGGATATGAACACGGGACGATACATTTTCTCACAGGTGACAGACTTTATACCCAGATACGAGTTCGACAAGTGCGTTGCACGATACTTCGGTGATTACCACACGAGGACTTTCACGTGCTACAACCAGTTCCTTTACCTGCTTTTCGGACAACTCACGGCTTGCCAGTCCATGCGGGATGTCTGCCTGTGTCTGGAAGCGCACAAGAGCAGCCTTTATCATCTAGGCATAGCGGTCTCTGTCGACAGCACGTCGCTCACCAAGGCCAACGAGAAGCGGGACTACCGCATCTACGAGGATTTCGGACGCTACCTGATTGGACTTGTGAGACCCATGTATTCATCCGAGACTGTGCCTGACGTGAATTTGCCCGACTACGAACTTCTTGCGCTTGACTCCACCACCATCTCCTGTAGCATAAAACTGCTGGCCTGGGCTCTCGGCAAGTACTCCAAAGGTGCCGTCAAGATGCACACGTTGATGAGTCTGCGAGGCAGCATCCCCGTAGACATACACATAACCCACGGAAAATGGCACGACAGCAACATGCTCGATGTGATGGATGCCAACCCCAACGACCTATTTGTAATGGACAAGGCATATGTCGACTTCGAGGCCCTGTACCGCATACACAAGGCAGGTGCTTTCTTCGTGACACGCGCCAAGGAGAACATGAGGTACGAGGTGCTCGAGGCACTTGGCGCGTTTGGTGCTGACAGCGGTAATCGTGGCGACTATATCATCCGTGCCACCGGGGTAAAATCAAAGAAACTCTATCCGGATCCGATGCGGATGGTGGTGTATTATGACGCCGACAAAGACCGCGAACTCACTTTTATCACTAATAACACGGAGATTGCTGCCATCGACGTGGCGAGCCTCTACAGAAATCGCTGGAAGATAGAGGTCTTCTTCAAGTGGATAAAGCAGAAGCTCACCATCAAGAAACTGTGGGGGTACTCGCAGAACGCCGTCATGACACAACTGTGGGTCTCTATATGCACCTATCTCATCATTGCTTTGATCAAGGCTCAAATCAAAAGTCCGTACTCAATAACCGAGGTGGCGACCCTTCTGTCAGTATCAGCCCTGGAGAAAGCCAGTCTGCAGGAACTGCTGATTTCTCCCAACCCTGCACTCATTCATTATCAAAATGTCAAAGAACTAACCTTGTTTGATATATCATAATATTTGTTAAAAATTAACGCATCAGTACTATTTTTTGTATATTTGCAGTTTGCACGAGTGTGCGTGAATGGATGTAACATATTTTGTTACACGCCGTTGCATGCACGATACCCCTGTATACGGGGACTGAAAAGACAGAAAACAACAGACAAAAACAACATACAGACGACCGAGAGAACGACCGAAGCCCGCGCATTTTTTCCGGCGTGGGGATGACAAAAAAAACTTGAAACGAAGAATGAAAAAAGTGAAAACGACACATCGCTATATGAACAGGTTTTCAGTCCTGACGCTGCTTCTGCTTGCCGGGGCGCTGGCGCCGCTGCATGCCCAGGAGGGCGACTATTTTACCCTTACCGACGGCACGCTCCGGTGGTTTTTCGGCACCGAAGCCGAGGCGCGAGGCGTCAACCCTGCGCTCTTCCCCATGTCCTACGACACCATCGGCGGTCACGCCGACTCCCCTTTCCCTGTCTACCCCTCCGGCATGGAGGCCGACGATGCCACCCTCGTCACCACGATAGGAGAGCATTTTCTGGCCCTCGATGTCGAGAACGCCAAGGTCGTGACGAAAACCGCTTTCGACATCACCTGCGTATGGCGTCGCACAGGCTATACGGGCTACTACTACCAGGAACACGGCGACTACAACTATTACCTCCTCGGCGAGAAGGGCAAGCTCTCCATCGTCAAGGTGAAGAAGGGCGACGCCGTCGAGGAGGTGGCCTATTTCTACAACTGGGACTTCGGCGCCGCCATCACCGACATCACCATCCGCAACGGCGTCCGCACCAAGTCCTACTACTGGGTTATGCATGACGGCACGGAGTGGACGATGTCCAACCACACCTACCAGCGTCCCGACGACCACTTGGTGCTCCACGGCGTGGAAAGCCACACCTACTTCGACGCCACCGAGGATGCCGGGGGAAATCCCGTCCCCCGTGGCACGGCGGCGGTGTACCTGCCTGTGGTCATAGAGCAGCACGACCGCACCTCGGAGTTTCCCGCAGGCAAGGGTCTCACCGGCGTCGAGGCCATGCGTGGCGCGGAGGCTTTCAACCTCGTCTCCGACCGGCTGGCCTACGGCGAGAGCCTCACCATAATGCCCACCGTGGACCTCACGGGTGTCAGCACAGTACCCGTCATGCCGGCCTACACGAAGTATGTGATGGAGCGCGGCCGTTTCGGCATGAACACCAACTATCGCAACCGCTCCAAAGACCTCTTCAACGACGGTGGCCTGACCGACGTGGGAGACCGGAGTCCTGAGGACTGGTACCTGACGTCGTCGGGCTGGGGAACCACGGAACCCGTGGCCGTCGACGAGGCGCTTTCCGAGGTGGGACGCTACGTCACGCTGCGCACCGCCAGCGGACGCTATGCCGCCCTCGACTCCGTCGTCGAGGCGGGCCACACGAACTACACGCTGCGCTGCAAGACCGTGCCCCCTGCCGACGCCACGGCCATCCTCGACGTGAGGGTGGTCTACAGCAACGGCACCGTGCAGGAGCAGACCTTCACGGTGCGCCTGAGCGACGCCGTGGAGACCAAGCCGATGCCCAAGGCCAAGAGAGGCCCGGTGGTCAGCGGCATGGTGGCCGGCGGCGGCCGCATGGCCGACGTCACGGGCAACACCGAGGTGTCCATCGTCAGCTGCGACAGCATCACCGCCGTCTACGGTGGCAACGACATCGCCGGCAACGTGCTGGGCGACGAAGGTTCCAACGTGACTATCGGCGGTGCGAAGACCGTCGACGGCCACGAGGTGCACCTGCGCTATGTCTACGGCGGCGGCTGCGGAAAATATTCCTACCAGTCGCCGGTGAATGCCGACCCCTCGGCTGTCCACCCCTACAGTGACGGCACCACCTCGCTCTCCGCCGGATGGACCAAGTTCGACGGCCACGTCTACAAATGGGGCTATCTGCCCGAAACCTATACGGACACCGCCACGTGGACCACGTCGACCGACAAGCCCGTCGACCCCACGGCCTTCGAGAAAGCTTCGGTGCCCAGCATCAAGCGCACCAGCGTCACGGTCGGTGCCAGCGACTATGTCTTTGTCGACTCCCTCTTCGGCGGCTCGGAGAACGCCTTCGTCGCCGGCAGCAGCACCGGACTCGACGAAGGCATCAAAGTCCGCATGGAGGGCGGCACCGTCTTCGCCCTCTTCGGCGGCAACAACTATGGCGGCGCCATTGGGGAGGACTACCACTCGTTGGTGAACGTCCAAAACACCCGCCTCGCCTCCGACTACCGTCCCACGACGGCCCCGGTGCTCCCCATCGAGAACACCTACTTCGACGGCTATGGCCGCGACTTCGGTATCCGCTACCTCTTCGGCGGCGGCAACCTGGTGACGAGTGCCTATGCCGACGTGGTGATTGAAGGCGGCATGATCGACTCCTGCTACCTCGGCGGCAACATGGCCACCGTCACCACCCCCACGGGTCGGGTGGACTGCGAGGGGGACAATTATATCTTCCACAACGACGCCATCACCACCGATGCCGGCGGCACCGTCCCCCAGAGTGTCTACAAGGACGGGGCCTACGCGTTGCTCGAGGGTTTGGAGACGAACCAGTCGGCGGCGCGCTTCAGCCACTCCGGCGGACGCTACAACATCCGCGCCCTCTTTGGCGGCAACAACCGCGCCCCCATGTCGTCGCTGGCGTCGCTGACGCTGGAATACGGCGGCATCAGCCATGTCTACGGCGGCGGCAACGCCGGCGACATGCGCGGTGCGGCCACGGTGGACGATTTCTCGGTGGCGTCGGGGAAGGCTCTTGAGGGCTGGCCCTACGAGACGCCCTCCGCAATTGGTACCTATATTCACGCGAATACAGATTCAAAAATCATTGTGGAGAAACTCTACGGCGGATGCCGCATGGCCAATGTGGAGCACTCCACTGCCCTGTGGCTCGAAGGCGGCGTCTATGGCTACGTCTATGGCGGCAACGACATCAGCGGCGACGTGGGTTCCTCCATCGCCGCCACGCAGAATGCCGCTGGACTGGACGCGACCCACGAAGGCACCTATGTGGTTGTCGACGGTGCCGTGGTGCTGCAGAGCGTCTATGGCGGCAGCAACGGCTTCTACCACTGCACCGAGGTGGTGACCGTGGACGGGAGCAAGCGCAATGCCTACGCCAAGTCGCAGCTCATCGACCGCCACGACCAGATTGTCGACCCCTACGAGGAATACCTCGGCATCATGCCTCCCACGCACCGCCACACGAACCTCTACCTCCGCGGCGGCCGTGTGCTCCACAGTGTCTATGGCGGCGGTGTGATGACCAACGTGGGCTTTGAGAACAGCGGAAGCTACACCCCTGCCATCCTCACCCGCGACGACAACCAATACACCAACGTGGACGGAGTCAATGACGGCACGGTGCACCTCTTCGCCACCGGCAACGCCAAGGTGGGCAGCGATGACCACTTCCGCGATACCTACGGCGACGGCAACGTCTACGGCGGCGGATTCCTCTCCTCCATCTATGGCCACAGCTATACCCAGGTTGCGGGCAACGTCGCGATTAAAGGCTCGCTCTACGCCGGCAACGACTGTATGGGCAGCATCGCCTCCTTCGGCCCCTTCACTACGCCCACGAAGTCGATAGCGGACTATAAGTCGTCGAACAACGAGACCCTCAACGGCCCGGAGAGCGACTCCTACAACTCCCTCTTCTCCACCTACCTGCTCATCCAGGGCACACCCAGAATCAACTGCGTCTACGGCGCCGGCAACGGTGCCTACGACTACGACGGCACACGCCCCGAATACTCGGACCGCGAGCCGGTGTGCGACAAAGAGAGCGCTTCCAACCGTCCGCGCCAGTCCAGCGTCTATGTGGACATCAACACCTCCGGCGGCTTCATCGACACCGTCTTCGGCGGTGGCAACGGCGTGGGTGTGGACAAGGACGTCACGGTACTCTTCAATCACAGCGCCGAGCTGGCCGACGCCACTGTCGGCACCATCTTCGGCGGCAACAACCGCGACAACATGGCGGGCTGTGTGCCCAACATCGAGCTTGTCAAAGGCGTGGTCAACAACGTCTACGGCGGCGGCAATGCCGGCAGCATGCTGAAAAAGAGCGACAAGGGCGAATTCATCGACCTCTGCGGCAACGAGGTCAAGGAGGTCTCCACACATGTCATCGTGGAGAATGACGATGTCATTGTCAAGGAGAGCATCTACGGCGGCTGCCGTATGGCCGATGTGGAAGGCATGGCCTACGTGGAGGTCCACGGCACCAACGCGGCGGGCATCAACCGCCTCTATGGTGGCAACGACATCAGCGGCACCATCAACGGCAACACACGCATCGATGTCAGCGGCGGCACCATCAACCATATATATGGAGGCTCCAACGGTGCATACGACTATGTGCGCATCGCCGACCACGACTACAGCGTCTATGCCCTCCCGCGCAGTACGGGCGACCTCCCCATTGCCACGAATGTCTACGACCCACCCTTCGTCGACTCCACCACCGTCAACCTCTATGGCGGCATCATAGCGAACAATGTCTACGGTGGCGGCGCCATGGCCGACTGCCGTGCCACGCGCGTGGAACTCAACGACCGTGTCTGCGGGACGAACAACACGCTGGTGGTCACCGGCGCTGTCTATGGCGGCGGCGAAGGCGACTGGCAGCATCTGGACGCCACTCGCCGCGGCAACGTCATGCCCCCGGCCACCAGCGACCTTTCGGCCTCTACATGGGTCCACCTCGTCCATGCCACGCGCCTCGGCGAGGAGGGCTCCGACGCCAAGAGTTCCACGGCTACCGTCTACGGCGGCGGCCGCGGCGGCGATGTCTACAACACCCATGTCCTCTCCTACGACAGTTGGGACAAGCCCTTCCGCTCCGTCTTCGGCGGCTGCTGGGGCTCCGACGTCTTCGGCACCGCGCATGTAGACCTCTATGGCAGCAACCTCGCCGCCGCGCAGAACGCCTTCGAGGTCTTCGGCGGCAACGATTATACGGGCAATGTCTACAATACAGAGCTCAACATACACTCCGGCCACTATGGCGCTGTCTACGGTGGCGGCAACGGCAACTACGACTACGACGCGCAGCCTGTGGCTGGCGCCACCATCGACCTCCCCACGGTCAACACTCTGCCCAACAGCGAGTACATCGTCCTCAACGTTCTCAACGACGTCGAAGGCAAGGATGTCGTGGTGGACTCCAACCTCTTCGGCGGCGGCAACATGGGCACCACCTGGGCCTATAAGAAAAACGCCGACGGCGAATATATACTCAACAGTGGCCACAAAGTACCCAATAACGACCAGACCCTCGCCACATCCCTCGAGGACCCCACCGATTATTCATATGTAATAACAAACATCCATGGCGGCACCTTCTACGGGAGCGTCTTCGCCGGCGCCAACGGCAAGGACCAGCCCCTCGTCTACGGCCTCAAAGTCGTCAACATGGACGGCGGTGACGTGAAGAACAACGTTTATGGTGGCTCGCAGCGTGTCGACGACGGCTATGTGATATGGGAGGAGACCACTCCGGGAGACTACGCCTCGCGGGGCACCGAGTGCAACACAGCGGGCAGCGGAGAAGACCTCGACGCCCGCACCACCCTCCGTCCCTCCTCCATTCTCAACATCGTGGGCGGCACCGTGCGTGTGCGCATCTATGGTGCCGGCTATCAAGGCAACACCTATGGCTCCACCTATGTCAACCTCGGCATGGAAGCCGTCAACAACTCCCTGGTCTGGACCAACGCCTACCAGAACGGCGGCCACGGAAGCGCGGCAAATGCCTACGCCATCTTCAAGCCCGGTGTAGAGGGCAGCCTCTCCGGCAGTCTCGCGGTCTCCCAGCCTCTCGTCATCGAGGAGTCCGTCTACGGCGGTGCCAACTGGGGCAACAACGAAGGCTCCTTCGTCTTCGATGCGCCCGGTTTCTTCGGTGGCGAGAGCCGCATCCTCATCGACGGCACGGGCTACAACACCTCATATGCTGACGAGGTCAGCACGCTGCCCTTCTTCCATATCGAGAACAACATCATCGGCACCGGTACCTCCGTGCGTTCCGGCGATGTGCTCAACCGCATCGACGTACTCAACTATGGCGGCGTCGACGGCACCACCTGCCACGCCTCCAAACCCCTCCACTCCATCCAGCGTGCCGACCAGCTCTTCCTCTGGAACACCGCCATCCACTACCGTGGCGCTACCGACGCTGTCTCGGCCTATCCCTCGCAGGAGTTCACCATCAACCGCGTCACCAGTGTCAACCTCCGCGGCTACAACGTCGTTGACCTCGACGCCATCATGACCGAGGTCGACTCGCTCAATTTCTACGAGCACGACCTCGATGCCTCCGGCCACTTAGTCCTCACCAACAGGCAGGAGCTTTGGATTGACGACGCCTCGCAGTGCGCAACCGATACACGCGTCTGCGATCGCCTCAGCGCCATCAGCCCCACGGATCCCGACCGACGCTATAGCGCCCTCGTGGTCAACAACGGCGTCAACGTCGAGATTTCCAGCTCTGCCAACGGCTTTGGCTCCGTCAACGGCTTCGGCTATCTCATGGCCGAAAACGGCACCAACGCCGTTGTCACGGCGCGGGCAAAATATGCCGGCCACAATGTCCTCGACGGTGGCTTTATGTCCACCTGCAAGGACTTGAACAGTACCATCCTGGAAAGCAGCAGCATCGGTTCATCCCTCGTTTGGAATACCACACCATGCAGCAGCGCCGGAGGCGGCTGCGAGTATCCCTACAACAACTATCAGACCTCCTACCGCGTGTGGTCTGTCGGCCAGGGTCTGCGCACCCGTTTCGCCGTCATCCTCGCCCATGCCGAGCCGGAGAAACTGGAAGATTTCGACCGCCGCATCATCGTCGACGATGGTGGCACCCAGCGCAACCTCGCCATCGCCCATGCACGCCTCGTCCTTCCGCCCACCTCGCCGGGCAACTACTACAGGCTCAGCTCCTCCGACGGCATCATCATCGAGGACGACAACGCCTCCATGCGCCTCATCGACAAGGGCTGGCAGCCCAAGGGTTGGGGTACCGTCAATGCTCCCACCACCGACACGGAGCGCGAGACCAACCCCAACGGCTACCTTCAGACCGATGTCAACGGCCGGTTGCGCACTGTGAGTAGCGACGACCTGACCGAGGGCGCCTCCGAGAGCGACCTCATAGGTCTCTCGGACATCATGGAAGACCCCAGCTCCACCTTCGGTCTCGTCATGGCCTCCGGTGCCAACTTCCTGCGCGGAACGGGTGCAGACACCGTGAATTATTACAATCCGGCCACCAGCATCTATGAGCTTTACGGCGGTTCGACCATCATCAACGGCAACCCCCACGTCAACGTCACGCAGCACTACACCTCCGCTGTGGTCAGCAATGTGGTCAACGCCTCCCCCGTCATGGATCTTTATCTCACCTATAGCCCTGTCTTCTCTACCACCATGCTCGGCACCGTCTATTTCACCCTCGACGAGGTGGACGCAGAAGGACACATATTGGAAGACAGGCCCATCAAGGTGGCTGTCACCATCGCCACCCTCCTCGACAACTTCAAGGACATGGAGTTCGACCTCCTCGCCATGTACAACGAAGGCCGCAGCGACACCTACCTCCGCAAGGCCATCCTCCCGGCCACCCTCCGCTCGCGCGATGTCTACCTCCAGAAGGTAGAGTGGGCGCCCCGCAAGGCCACGGAGTATCCTTCGACGAACCTTTTCAACCTCACTGGCGACAAGGCTTCCGTCACTGGCAACAACAATGTCTTCCAGATAGGCATCCAGCCTGTCGACAATGTCACCACCACCATCTCCTCCGCCGTGGGTTGGTACACCAAGGCTGTCAACGAGATGGTCGACATCTTCACCGTGGCGCACGACCACCTCGACGGTGCTCCCGCCGAGAATGCCGTGAAGCCCTTCTCACAAACCGGAGCCACAGCACCCACTTTCACCAACTATGGCGATCCAGGCGACATCGTCGACCTCCGCGGCAGCGGCAAGGGCATCAAGATTGGCCAGCTCGACGGCCGCGGCCTCTCCGCGCTCAACATCCAGCTCACTTTCGACGGCAACCAGGTATATCCCGAAGACACCGCCCTCGGCCACATCAACCTCTATTTCCACACCGAGACCGGCAGCGGCGACGAGTTCGATTCCGACTTCAAGATCCGCCTCAATGTCATGAGCCGTCCCCACGGCGACACCATCTATCTGGCCACGGCCGACCAGGTCACTCGCTGTGGCAAAACCCTCAACCAGAAGAATATGGGGAATGTGGGTACGGAAACAGGCCAGATAGCGTTGCAGGACCTTGGCAAATCGCCTGAAAACTATGTCGGCACCTTCGAGTTGGCCCTCAACCCCAAGATTTACCGCGAGGGCGACGTCATCGCCATCATGGACGAGGTGGAGATTAAGGATGGCAAGACAGTGACCATCCGCGGCCTCGACTATTCCGCCATCCCTGTCATCCGCTACAGTGGCCACCACAGCGAACTCCCCGGCGAATGCGGCGTCTATCGCGGCACTATGATTCATGTCTTCGGACAGTCGTCAGGCGGCCAGCCCTCCTCGCTCGTGGCCAGCAGCATCGACTTCGACGGCAGCAGCGTGGCACGCATCACCCCCACCACCACCGAACTCACCAACGACGTTGCCGGCGTATACAAGGAATACTATTCACCCTTGAGTGTCGAAGGCGAGAAGAAGCGCCTCGACACCAACCGCGTCTATGGACCCATCATCTTGGTGGATGGCAACGGCGTTGTCAGTCTCCAGAACTCCACCACCGTGCAGAACAACTACAACGCCAACGGCAGCGAAGAGTCGGCCGGCAGCCCCTATCTCTTCTCGCCCGACAGGCAGGGTGCCGTCAACGTCGGCGACAACGGAACACTCAACCTTATGAACAATGTCGATGTGCAGTACAACCTCTCCTATGCCGCCGGGCAGGTGGCCGGCGACGAACGCTCCGGCAACGACCCCTCCAGTGGCGCCATATATGTCCACGGATCCGGCAAGGTGGTCCTTGGCAGCTCCCACGAGTCCACGGCGGTCAACATCACGAAGAACTACATGGCCAGCAGCACTGTTCCATATTGGACAACGTATAATGTTTCGGGACATGACAATCCTGTGCGCTACATCTTCGACCCCTCCGTCGACGACGACCTCCTCCGTCGCAACCTCTTCCTCGTGCGCAGCGAACTGACACCCGGCGATGTTATGACAGACAACATCTCCGACATGATCTATTTCAAAACCCTCATCCCCCAGAATACCCAAATAGGCATCAGCAAGTGGTTCCCCGGCCCAGTGGAGCGCGACACCATTTGCTTTGCATATCAGACTGAGGGCAACCTCTCCTTCCTCAACGACGCTGTCCTCAACGGGAACTTCCTTTCAGATCAGGGCTACAATATCTTCTATAACTATAACGTCTCGCCCCAGACCATCTTCCTCCACCGTTGCGCCACATTCAAGCATCAGATTGCCTCCCTCCCCCTGCCCTACGACAACGAGCACCGCCTCCACGACAGCGTCCTCGAATACCATTGGATCCGCGAGGTCAACTGTCCCACCGGTGGCGACACCGTCTTCTACAGTGTTCAGGGCGGCTTCTTCCCCTACACCTTCTCCTGGTGGCAGGCCCCGGCAGGCTCTGCCGAAGACTGGACACCTGCTTTGGAAGACGAACCCTCCTCCGTCGTCACCACGCCCTATGCCAACAGCATCGTCATGGACCGCCAGAGCCACGGCGACTATGAACCCTACCACGCCTCCCTCACCAGCTACCGCCTCTCCCCGCATGTGGCCATCGACCACCTGAACCACTCCGACAGGTTTGTCTTCCGCGCCGAGGCCAAGGATGTCACAGGTTTTTGCACCCTCAGGAAGGACATCACCGTCAAAGTCAAAATCAGCGCCGACCCGAATAGCTTCACCGAGGACGCTGGTAAAAAGTGGAACGACACCGTTATCGCCAACCGCGCCGAGGCCACCCGCAACTTCCAGGGTGTGACGATTACCCCCTATGTGTGGGCCGAGCGTTCTTCGGGTACCATAATAGGCAGCGTGAAAGGCGACCCCACTATCTACGAGTACATCGAAGCGATAGAGGATGGCGGTATTTCCGACCGCCACGACCTGAAGGATTTGCTCTTCTGCGAGGGCGACATCATCCGCCTCAAGGCTACTCCCAAGAGTGAGGAGACCCCCTTCCTCATGTGGGACTTCGACCCCTACTATTCCAATCCCGCCACCTATGTCGTCCCCAACCACAACGCAGACGTCGTGGCCTACTTCGCCCCGAAAGACTACTGGAAGGACGTCGTCAACGCCGAAAACTTCCAGAACGAGCACGGTGTGGATGTGGCCCACTACGACGACAACTTCATCTACACCAATCCCGGCAACCACAGCTATGTCACGACCTACAACGGCGACGTGCACATCTACGACGAGTACGGTCTGGCCTGGCTCATCAGCGTCGTCAATGGCCTCCACGGCCAGCAGGCGCGACCCTTCTACTTCAACCGTGTATACATCCACGAAAAGTCCGGTGGCTACGACATGAAGGATCACCTCTGGACCCCCGTGGGTTCGCTGCAGTATGGCTTCCGTGGCCGCATCGTCGGAGTCTCCTCCAGCAGCCCTGCCGACACCACGCCTGCCAGCGCCCCGGTAGTCATCAAGAACATCATCGTCAACGAACCCAACCTCGACGATGCCGGCTTCTTCTCCCTGCTCGACACCGCACGGGTCGTCAACCTCACCCTCGAGAGCGCCCTCATCCGCGGCAACCAGTATGTGGGAGCCTTCGCCGCCCGTTCGCGCCATTCGCATTTCGACAAGTGTACCGTGAAGACTAACGATGCCGAGGATGTCGGCACCACCACCATCCTCTCCACCCGCTACATCAGCGGTGGCCTTATCGGTATGTCGGAATCCGACACCGTAAAGAATTCCACCATCAATGCCAAGTTCGTGGGCAACGCCGTCTACAGCGGCGGCGCTGTGGGTCATGCCACCTCCACAGTCATCGAGAATTCCTGGGCCTCCAACACCACGCGCATGAACGCCGTCTATCTCGGCGCCCTGGCGGGCTACCTCGACGGCCAGGCTCCCGTGAACTTCCTCTCGCGCCTCTTCCGCGCCAAGAGCGGCGGTGCGCCCTCGCGGGTGGTCAACAACTATGCCTTCCTCGTCAACGATGGCCGCTCGCAGCGCGTCGGCGGCATCGCCGGCCATGCCGAGAACGCCATCATCGAGAACAACTATGTCTACGGTACCATCGAGGGGTCTTACTTCGACGGTGCCATCGCCGCCACCTTCGGCAGCCACGGACAGGCCGACCACAACTTCTATGCTGCCTCTGGCGCCAAGCGCGCCGTGGGTGCCACCGAGCGCGGTGCCGTGGTGGGCCGCACAGCCTCCTTCCGCGGCCAGGGCAACGCTGTCACGCTCTCACAGCGTGTCGACGGTGTCGACAACCTCACGCGTGTCCTCAACCTCTGGGTGCGACAGCACAACGCCCCCGGTGCCGACACCTACCGCTCCTGGCGTTCCGACCTCGACGGCGACAACAGCGGCTACCCTGTCTTCGGCGTGCCCGACCTCATCCCCGTGCGCGACACCCTCGTCGTTGAGGGCTGCGATCGCGTCGAGTGGCAAGGCATCCTCTTCGACGCCGATGCCGAACTCTCGGAGAATGTCGTCGACAGCGTCGAGATGATCGACAGCACCCTGACCACCTTCATCCGCCTCCACTTCGCCACGAGCACCTCCCTGGCCGACAGTGCCGTCGTGGGCGACGAATATGAAGGCTACGGCTTCTATGTCTCCGCCTCCGAGAGTGCCCTGCTCCGCCGCACCCTCGACAGCGCCGGCTATGCCACCCTCGTCCTCTCCGACACCCTCCAGACGGCCTTCGGCTGCGACAGCGTCGTCACCCTCACCCTCACCTTCCGCTCCAACGGGTCTGCCGAGGACATCGTCGAGGTGGCCTCCGAGTCGGAGGTCAAGGTTTACCCCAACCCCACCACCAACCTCCTCAACATCGAGGCCGACGGCATGACGAGTGTGGAGGTCTACGACAACGAAGGCCGCACCCTCCAGAAGCGCGACACCTACGACGCCCGACGCGTGACCCTCGAGCTGGCAGCCTATCCTGCGGGCATCTACTACGTCCGCGTCCATACACCTTCTCATATTATCATCCAAAAAGTCATCAAGCGATGAAGAAGAAAGTTTATATAAAACCTGAAATAGAGTCCTTCTCCTATCGGCCTGAAGAGGGCTACGCCAACACCGTGGCCCTCCACAAGGACTTCATGCTCCTCGAAGGGAAAGACGGCAGCACCCTCCGCGCCGCCGAGGAGGTGACGGAATACACCGACGACGCCGGCGAATGGACCACCGGCGACTGGATAATAGAAAGTATCTAATAAAAACAAGATAATGACCACAATGATCCACCACAAGATAACCCCCTCTTCCTTTGGTGTCCGCCTGCGTTCGCTGGCACAGCGTTCCGCAGCGGCATTGGCCTTTGCCGCTCTCCTCCTCGCCACCACGGCCTGCGAGAAACCCAAGACGGGCAACGACACCTTCCGCTTCGCGGCCACCATCGAAGCCCCCGCCTCCGACGACGCCAAGACCTACCTCATCAACGAGCAGTGGATCTACTGGGAACCCTACGACGAAATCTCTATCGGCAGCGACCAGACCGGCTCCGAGGTCTACGACGCCTACCTCGTCTCGGCCAGTGGCGAATGGGTGGACCCGCAGGGCTTCAACGGCGTCTTCGTCAGCGAGCTGCCCTACAACTCCAAGTATTTTCTCGGCCTCTACCCTCGCAACGCGGGCAACACCATCACAGGCAAGAGCGCCGGTACGGCGGAATTCGAGAATGTGAGCATCATGCTCCCCGACCACCAGGGCATGCGCGACGACCTCTCCTTTGCCAAGGATGTCTTCCCCATGGTGGCCTGGTATGGCGGCGAATGGGACGAGAATGCCGGCTCGGCCTTTAACCTCGACTTCCACTCCCTCGCCGGCATCGTCCGCCTCCAGCTCTTCGACGCCTCCAACACCCCTGGAAAGAAAATCAAGAAAATAGAACTCTCCTCCACGAAGCAGTCGCTCAGCGGCAAGTTCAAGGTTGAGGGTTACAAAACCTTTGCCCCCTACCTTGTTGCCGACCCCTCCGCCGCCAAGACGCTCACCCTCGACTGCGGCGACGGGCGCGAATTCTCGCTCGACACCATCTGCACTTTCTATGTCGTCCTCCCGGCTCTGCAGCGTGTCGCCGACTCCAACAATGCCACCACCTACGAACTCACCATGACGGTCTACGACGAGAACGACAACACCTTCGTGCAGCGTTTCAACGCCCCCGTGCGCCGGTCGGGCATCACCAACCTCCGCGCCATAGGCATCAAGAACTGGACATCGCCTGTCTCCCCCGAAGTGGGCCTCGCCGGCAACGGCACCAAGGAGCGCCCCTTCAAGGTCTACAGCGAGGCCGACCTTCTCTACCTCCGCGACTGCTACAACTCCTCCAAATCGGTACGTACCATCAACAATGTGGCCATCACCAAGAACACTTACATCCGCATCATGCGGTCGGACATAGAGATTTCCTCCTCGAATTGGACCGAGGGCATACGCCATTTCGTGGGTCATATCTCCAATGTCTCGTCCGCTGGCACCCCTGGTATCACCACCAGCAGTTCCCGCCCCCTTTTCGAGAGTGTGGATGCCGATGGCGTCGTCGACGGACTCACCCTCAAGATACATGGCACCCTCAGCACCCTCGGACTCTACAACGACGAGGTCGTATGCCCCTTCTGCTGGGAAAACAGCGGCACTCTCGTCGACTGCCGTGTCATAGGCACGGCTGCCGGCGACGAGATCCGGTCCACCAACAACATCGCCGGCATCTGCGCCAGCAACCGCGGCACCATCGAGGGCTGCCGCTCCGGCGTCAACATAGAAGCCCACGGTCTCGTCGGCCGTGTCGGCACGGTGTGCTACAGCAATGCCGCTGCCGGCAGGGTCGTAGGATGCCAGCTCACCTCCGAGTTCACCGTCGGAGGCACCGAAGTCGGCGGTATTGTCTACTCCAATGCCGGTACCGTCGAGGACTGCTATTTCGCCTCTCCCGTCACGGGTGTCAACTCCCACTGGGGCGGTATCGTCTATAGCCAGACCGGCGGAACCGTCAGCAACTGCTATGTGGCCAACGCCATCTCCTCCACGGGCCACGTGGGCGGCATCGTCGGCGAGATGACCGGCGGCACTGTCGACTACTGCCGCTCGCTGGCCGTCCTCGAAGGCTCGGAGGTCGGCGCCATAGCCTATTCGGTCAACGGCAGCTCGTGCCTCATCGTCAACTGCTACAACAACAGCCCCTTCTCGCAGGTGCGCCTCCAAACCACCACCGCCACCAACGCCGCAGGCGGCCTCGTGGCGCGGCTGCTGAACGGCACCATAGAGAACAGCTTCGTCCAGTTCACGCACGTCCAGCGCCACAACAACATCGGCATCACCGGTGGCCTTGTGGGTGTCGTGGGTGCCAACGGCAAGATGAAAAACTGCTATGTGTACGAGTCCTCCGCCAGCCCCCGCACCTTCTATGGCACCTCCTCGGCCCCCGACGCCAACTTTGACAGGTGCTATCTTGTGGCTGGAACCCAGGCCAACACCGTCCGAGTGGAACTCGCCAACGCAGCAAACGGAGCAGGCGAGAGCAATGAACTCCTTAGCTCTTTGGAAGCCACCCCGTTCCAGGATACGTGGCTTCATTGGAAAAGAACCGCCGGAGACGGCAACTTCCCCTACCTCGAACGCTAAGTATACTCTGATCTCCCTCCCCGACTCTGCCCCCACCGCCATCCGTCGCGGTGGTTGACCCTTGGTGTTGCCGATAACCGCTGTCGCCCTCCCCAAAAAACACCTTGCCCCCCCCTTTGTGGGGTCCAATCTACCCATACCACCCCTGTCTGTGTTCATCCGGACTTCCGATCGGTCACTTCCTACAGGGTATTGTTGCACATATCCAATGCTTTGCACAGGGGTAGAACCACTTTCCAAGCCCTTACCATCGCGCTACCAACTCCTACCCAACTCCTACGATGGTAGGAGTTGGTAGGGTGTTGACAAGGGGTAGAAAGGGTGTTGGTAAGGGGTGTTCAGAGGGTCTCCTTGAGGTCGACGAGGAAAGAGCGCACCTCCTGGAGATGGCGGACGATTTCCATCTTGGCGTCGTCGACGGGACGCTGGCGCATCTGTTCGCGGGCACCCTCGAGGGTGTAGCCGCACTGGCGTGTGAGGTACTGGATGCGGCGCAGGAGGTCGATGTCGTGCTTCGTGTAGCTGCGGCTTCCGCGACGGTTCTTGACGGGGCGTATGCAGTCGAACTCCGTTTCCCAGAAGCGTAGCACCGACGGCGCCTCGCCGAGCATCTGCGCCACCTCGCCGATGGAATAGTAGAGTTTGTTGTTTTCCATGATGTGTTGTTTCTTTTTTCGGGGGGTGGATTTTATAGAAGGGACAGGCTGTTATGTTTCTTTCAATATGAGTAGTAGCCGTTGTTTTCCTGGTAGTGCTGGCGTTTCTCGTATTTGACGTCGCGGAGGGCGTAGGCCTTGATGTTGATCTGGAAGAACCAGCTGCGGTAGTAGCCGAAAGGCACCCATGAGAAGCGCATCTCCCAGCAGTGGAGGTCGCGGTAGATGTCGACGGTGGTGTAGGACCATCCCTTGTTGGCGAGGTCGTAGCCCGTGGACATGGATGCGCGCCAGTTCTTGGTGAGGCTCACGTTGCCGGAGAGGGTGATGCTCTGTATGGTCTGGCTCTGGAGGTCCATCTCGCGGGCCACGAAGGTGTTGACGTAGCTGAAGGTGTAGGAGATGGAGACGTTCCACGGCACGGAGAAGTCGACGTAGCCGCCGGTCATGAGGACGGGGTTGTAGTTGTAGGGCGTCTGGAGGATGGTGGCCATCGGACGTCCGCCGTTCTTTTGGTCGGCATCCTTGCTGAAGGTGTTGTTGTTGAGGCTGAAGGTGAGTTGGGTGCTCCATGTGGAGTTGTCGGTGCGGAAGAGGCGACGCTCGGTGTCCCAAAGGAACTGGTCGTGGAGGCGGCCGAGGGTGTCGATGACGTAGGGCGAGAAGGAACCGCTGTAGTTGAGCACCAGGGAGCGGAAGAGGGTGGTGCGGCCGGAGACGGAGAGCGGCGAGAGGCGCAGGGAATCCTTGGCGAGGTCGTAGCTCATGGAGAGGGTGAGGTTTTCTATAAGGGGTATCTTCTTGACATCGGCGGTGGTGTCGAAGGGGTTCTGCCATTTGACTTCGAGGTTGTTGCCCACGGAGAAGCGCAGGGAGCCGCTGCGGCCGTCGGCGGGGCCGCCGTAGAGGCTGTTCTGGAAGATGGAGTAGCGGTGGACGTAGCCCGTGGTGTCGGTGTATTGGCGCCACCATCCGAGGGATGCCACCCCGAAGTCGGGATGCCATGAGAAGGCCACCGTGGGGCTGACGACGTGGCGCAAAGCCTTGAGGGGTCCGTGGCGGAACTGGAAGAGGCCATAGATGCGGGTGTTCAGCGACGAGGAGAAGTTGAAGTCGCGGTTGGCACGGAAGCCGCGGACGGTGTCGGTGGTGACGATGCCTGTGGCATCGTCGTAGTTCTTCTCGATGGTGGACCAGTGCCAGCGCTCGTTGTAGGTGAGGGAGTTGGTCCAGTTGAAGAAGCGCAGCACTTTGATGCTGCTGGAGAGGGGCACAGACTGCTGGACGCCGTACTGGAGGCGGTCGAGGGTCTGGCGGGTGAAGAGTTCGCTGTCGGCGGCGGTGACGTTGTTCTCGGCGTTGAGGACATAGGAGAGGGAGATGTTCTCCCACCAGCGGTAGCCGCCCACGGGATTGGCGCGGCGCAGGGGGTAGACGGTGATGGAGGAGAGCGAGAGGGAAGGCAGCTTGATGTTCATCACGCCGGTCTGCACGTTGTAGCTCTCGCGGGCCGAGAGGGCGAGGTTGAAGTAGGCGCCGAGTTTGGTGGAGAAGCTGATGGAGGAGGTGGTGGTGGAGTTGAAGTAGTCGTTGCGGTTGGTGGTGTTGCGGTTGTAGTTGCGGCTCTGGAGGTTTACGTTGGCGGAGAAGCGGCTGTAGGGGTTGGCCTTGGCGTCCTGTTCGTGGCGCCAGGTGAACTTGAAGTCGGAGAAGGCGTTGAAGGTGTTGCTGTCGCCGCGGATGCCCTCGTAGGTGATGCCGTAGCGGGCATCGAAGTCGCCCTTGTATTTATAGCGTTTATAGTAGTTGCTCTTGGCTTCGAGGGCCCAGGAGAGGTTGGTGTAGAGGTCGGCGAGGAGCGAGAGGTCCCAGTTGTCGCCGAGGGCGAAATAGTAGCCGCCGTCGCGGAGGTAGTAGCCGCGGTAGTTCTGCCATCCGTAGGAGGGGATGAGGACGCCGGAGGTGCGGCTCTTGGTGATGGGGAAGAAGGCGAAGGGCAGGGCCACGGGGGTGGGCACGTCCTCGATGCTCAACCAGGCGGGGCCGGTCACGATGCGGCTGCCGGTGATGAGCTTGCTCTTGGTGAAGTTGATTGCGAAGTGGGGATGGGCGTAGTTGCAGGTGGTGTAGCTGCCGCCGGAGAGGAACATGACGGAGTCGTTGACCTTCTTGACCGTCTTGCCGTGGAGGAAACCGTCGCCCTCCTGTGTGATGACGCCGGAGATGATGCCCTTCTTGGTGTCGTAGTTGAAGGTGATGGTGTCGGCGTGATATTCGGTGCCGTCTTGGACGAAGAAGGGGCGTCCGAGGGTGTGGCCTGCGGTGTCGGGGGTGCCGTGGGCGTGGAGCGTATGGCGGTCGAAGTCCACCTCGATGCGGTCGGCGCGAAGGAGCATGCTGTCGTAGTCGATGATGCCGTCGGAGAAGAGCACGGCGCGGCGCGAGGTGAGGTCGAGAGCCACGGAATCCCGCGCCTGGTATTTGATGACCTTGTCCACACCGTCGTGCGAGACGTGTGCCAGGGTGTCGATGTCGGTTTGCGCGGCAGCCCCCGGAGCCATCGTCCAAGCCATTGCCGCCATCACCGCGGCGACAATCTTTTTCGCTATGTTTTTGCCCTCTTTCAAGCCCGTTTTAAAACATTATTTTGAACATTCAAAATATCTTCGTATCTTTGCATTTTCGATTTGCAAAGATAGAATTATTTATGCAAATTAAAAAACAAAAAAATATCGGACTGAAAATGAGACGCTTATCAATACTCTTTGTCGCCATGTGCCTGTTTTTGGCACCCGCTTTTTCGCAAAAAAAAGAGACTTATCGGGTGCGGACGGTGGTGATTGACCCCGGCCACGGAGGAGCCAAACCCGGTGCCCAGGGCGGGAAGACCCAGGAGAAGCATATCACGCTCTCCATCGCCAAGAAATTCGGCAAGCTGATAGCGGACAACTACCCCGACGTGAATGTCATCTACACCCGCACCTCGGATGTCGACATCTCGCTGGCCGAGCGTGCCCACATAGCCAACCGCAACAAGGCCGACCTCTTCATTTCCATCCACGCCAACTCCCATCCCACGGCGGCGCCGTCGGGCGTGGAGACTTTCGTCATGGGTCTCTCCGAGAGTCGCGCCAACCTCGAGGTGGCCAAGAAGGAGAACGCCGACATCCTGCTGGAGAGCGACTACAAAAGCAACGAGGCCTACAAGGGTTTCGACCCCAACGCCCCCGAGAGCTTCGTCATGCTGGCCATGTTCCAGAACGCCTTCATCGACAAGAGCCTCAACCTGGCCCAGGCCATCCAGAACCAATACAAGCAGAATCTGCGCACCATCAACCGTGGTGTGAAGCAGGCTGAACTTTTCGTACTCTACAAGACCACCTGTCCGTCGGTGCTCACCGAGGTGGGTTTCATCAGCAATCCCGCCGAGGAGGCCTTCATGATTTCCGACGAAGGGCAGGCCAAGATTGCCGTCAGCCTCTTCAACGCTTTCATGACCTACAAGGCCATGGAGGAGGGCACCAACAAGATTGCCAACCCGAAGATTGACCTGCCGGGCTACAAGTCAGCGGAGAAGGCCACCCCTGCCAAGGCAGATGACGCCCAGGCCGAGGCCGCCGCGACGGTGGCCGACAAGGCCCCCGCCACAGAGGGTAAGGTAGAGAGCGAGGCCACTGTGCCTCCGGCCAACCAACGTCCTGTACCCACACGCGAACTTGCGCCGCGGATGGAGATTGCCGAAAACGAGGCCACGCCTCCCAAACAGGAACCCGCCAAACAGGAGCCCGTCAAACAGGAGCCCGCCAAGCCGGAAGCCATTAAGCAGGAACCTGCCAAGCCGGAAGCCCAGGCCCCGAAATCCAGCCAGTCCTCGGCAGGCGACAAACTGGTACCCCCGGCCAATAGCGCCGCCCCCGACGCAGAGAAATACTACACTGTGCAGTTCCTCACCTCCGCCGACCTCTTGCCTGCCGGAAGCCCTGCCTTCAAGGGTTTGGAGGATGTGGAAGTGATGCGCAACGGCCAAATCTACTGCTACTCCGTGGGCCATTTCGCCACCTTCTCCGAGGCGTCGGACTACAGTCGCGAGGTGCGTCGCGCCACGCCCTTCAGCGATGCCTGGGCGGTGATGCGCAAGGCCGAACCCAAGCAGGAGCAGCCCAAGCAGGAAGAGGCCAAGGCCGAACCCAAGCAGGAGCAGCCCAAGCAGGAAGAGGCCAAGGCCGAACCCAAGCAGGAGCAGCCCAAGCAAGAGGAGGCCAAGACCGAAGCCAAGCAGCAGTCCAAGCAGGAAGAGGCCAAGGCCGA
>JAFVAM010000003.1 GCA_017480525.1 Bacteroidales bacterium
GATGGGGTCGTTCAGCTCCGAGTAGGCGTTGGCCAGCTCCTTGCCACACACAAAGAGTTCGAAGCGCTCGGTGAGTTCGGGGTTGTCGCGGTGGCGCTTGCAGAGGGGCGACATTTCGATCGGATAGTCGGTGACGAAGGTGGGCTGGATGAGTTTGCCCTCGCACTTCTCGCCGAAGATGGCATCGATAAGCTTGCCTTTGCCCATTGTGCTGTCGGTCTCCACACCGAGGTCGGCACAAGCCTTGCGCAGTTCGTCCTCGTTCATGGCACTCACATCGATGCCCGTCTCCTCCTTAATCAGCTCGCACATAGGGGCGCGGCGGAACGGAGCCTTGAACGAAATGTCATTGCCACACACCTTGAGGTCAGCGGTGCCGTGCAGCGTGATGGCTATGCGCTCCAGCATCTGTTCCACAAATTGCATCATCCAGTTGTAGTCCTTATAGGCCACATAGATTTCCATGCAGGTGAACTCCGGGTTGTGGGTGCGGTCCATGCCCTCGTTGCGGAAGTTGCGGCTGAACTCGTACACCCCCTTGAAACCTCCCACAATGAGCCGCTTGAGATATAGCTCGTTGGCGATGCGGAGGTAGAGGTCGATGTCGAGGGCATTGTGGTGGGTGATAAACGGGCGCGCTGCCGCTCCACCAGGAATGGCTTGCAACACAGGAGTATCCACTTCGAGATAGCCCTGCTCGTTGAAATACTGCCGCATGGTGTTCACAATCTTGGTGCGCTGCACAAACACCTCGCGCACTTGCGGATTGACAATCAGGTCCACATATCGTTGACGATAGCGCAATTCGGGATCGCTGAAGGCATCGTAGACCACGCCGTCCTTTTCCTTGACGATGGGCAGCGGACGCAGGCTTTTGCTCAGCACCGTGAGGCTCTTCACATGGATGCTTGTCTCGCCCATCTGGGTAACGAAAACATATCCCGTCACACCGATGATATCGCCGATGTCGAGCAGGCGCTTGAAGACAGTGTTGTAGAGCGTCTTGTCCTCGCCAGGGCAAATTTCGTCACGCTTGATATAGAGCTGGATGCGGCCATTGCTGTCCTGCAGCTCCACAAAACTGGCGGCGCCCATGATGCGACGGCTCATGATGCGGCCTGCGATGCTCACGTTCTGAAACAACGTGTTGTCCTGCGGAAACCTCTCCAGGATTTCATCACTCTTGCAGTTCACCTCATAGAGGGCTGCGGGATAAGGATTGATGCCAAGCTTCTTGAGTTCGGCGAGGGAGTTTCTGCGAATCTGTTCTTGTTCAGACAATTCAGCCATAATATCTATATTTTTTTAGTTTCTAAATAAAATGCAAAGATACACATTTTTTTTTAATCGCTGAGGATGACGGAGCTTTCTGCCGTCAAAATCCATATATGCGGCGGACGGAGTGGAGGCGGTGGGTGTACTTCCCGCCATCGAATATGCCCTGCATGTCGAGGGTATCGATGCGGACGAAGCCGGAAGAATGGATGATGTGGCCGTCGCCGAGGCAGATGCCGACATGGACGATGCGACCGGCATCGTTCCGGAAGAAGGCCAGGTCGTCGCGCCGGACATCGCAGGCGCAGACTTCGACACCACAGGTGGCCTGCTGGCTGGCATCGCGAGGCAGCCAGATGTCCAAAGCCTTGAAGCAGACCTGCGTGAGACCCGAACAGTCGATGCCACCACACGAGCGACCGCCCCAAAGGTAGGGCGTGTTCAGGAAATGGCGTTCCGCCAGTTCGGCGGCACTCTCGAAGGGGACATACTGCTTGTTGTCCACCCAGCCGTCGTAGCCGTCGTAGTCGCAGCGCACACGCGACCATTTCTCCTGCCGATCAACCACTTCCACGGTGTCGCCGGACAGCAGCTGGTTCACCATCTCGCTTCTGTCCGACGCCTCGCTCCGCATCGGCACCGCCGACAAAAAGACATACCCCTTCATAGCTGCCCCCTCTCTATCGATTTCACGATGCGTTCCATGAGTTCGTCCTTTTTGTCGTGGTCCGGGTCGTACTTGGTCTTGAGGTTGTAGCCGAAAAGACGGGCCAGTGCCTGATACATACCGGCACGGAACGACCCCCTCAACTCGCCCACCAGGCTGTAGGCCGTGCGGCTCGTCTCCCTGTCTATCAGTTTGATGAGCACCAAGCCCTGCGAAAAGGTGCGCTTCGAGAGTTCGTCCTTATAGTCGTCCTTCAGCTTCTGCTCCGCCTTCTTGATGGCGGCCTTGCGGTCCTTCTTGGGCAGAGCGGCAATCTCCACCTCCAGCACATCGAGCCTCCGCTTGGCCTCGCGGGCGTAGGGCAACATGAGGCGCACGTTGCGGATGAGCTTGGCGTTGTTTTTTATCTCCTTCGGAGTCAACAGCATTCCCGACATATACACCGACACGTCCCGCAGGTAGTAGAGCGGCACGGTGTCGCCGTCGATGATGGTGGCGAAAGTGTAGTGTTCCGAGGCGGCCCGACGCATCTGGTCCTTGTCGAACTGAGACACTGGGTTGAGCTTGGTGGCCATCACCGCCGGCTTCGCGGCGTCGTCGGGCCTCATCTCAGACCTCTGCCTGAAGGGAATCTGCCCCCGCAGCGGCAGCACGACGGCCGCGAGCAGCGTCAGCATAGCCAGTCGGCGGTGCCACGTTCCAGTCCGGGTGTTGTTCATCGTTCGTTGATTTTCATTTTCTTGCTCCTGCACCCTATAACTCAAAAAGACAATATTTATTTTGCCGGATGGTGGAAAAAATGTATTTTTGCAACGGAGATGATACGGTTGCCTGCCGTTCGGCAAAACAGACAATCAAATGGATAACAGCGAAATGCCAAATCCGGAAAGAGCGGGAGCGAAGCACAGGAAGACCGGATGGACGCCGAGGGACCGACTGCAGACAGGCCGGACGAACCCCGGACCGGCACCGCACGAAAGCCGAACCGACACCGTACCATCTCCGACTGAGGTAGGAGTTGGTAGGGTGTTGGTAGGGAGTTGATACGGTGTTGGTAGGGTGTTGGTGCTGGGAATCAGCCTGTTACAATGCGATTTTTAACATAAAACACTGATTATATACTTGTTACAATTGATTTTTAACAATATTTTAACAAAAATCAGGCATATTTAACATATCGAAACAAACAATAGAGCCATGGAAGAAATCATGTGTGCAGAGGAGCTGAGCAAGACCTTCACGCTCTCGCGCAAACAACAGAAAATCGAAGGCACACGGGTGCGCCGCAAGACGGCGGTGGACCACCTGACGTTCAGTGCCTACCGGGGAGAGATATTCGGCCTGCTGGGACCCAACGGGGCAGGAAAGACAACGACGCTGCGGATGCTCGCCACCCTCATACGCCCCGACAGCGGCGACGCTGTGGTGGACGGCAGCAGCATCGTCAGCGACCCCGAAGGGGTGCGGGCCAAGATTGGGTTCCTCACCAGCGAGCTGAAGCTGGAGGACTTCTTCACACCCAACTATCTTTTCGACTTCTTCAGCCGCCTGCACCACGTGGACGATGCCACCGCCGCCGAGCGCAAGGAGCGCATGTTCAAACGCTTCGGCATCGACCGGTTTGCCGAGGTGAAGGTAGCCAACCTTTCGACGGGCATGAAGCAGAAGCTCTCGCTGGTCATCTCGCTGGTGCACGACCCGGAAATCGTCATCTTCGACGAACCGACCAACGGCCTCGACGTGCTGACGGCGCGAACGGTGACCGACTACCTGCAGGAACTCCGCGCCGAGGGAAAGACCATCATCCTCTCGACCCACATCTTCTCGCTCGTGGAGCGTCTGTGCGACCGTGTGGGCGTGGTCATCGACGGTCGCATGGTGGCCTGCGGGACGCTGGCCGAGGTGTGCGACGGCATGACCATGGAAGACCGTTTCTTCGAGATATACAAGGAGGTGAAAGGGAGTGACGCGGAGTGAAAGGACTTTACTTAATTTGTAGGCAAATATGAAAACGAATACTGTAACGATAATCAAGAAGGAGTTTGCGCGATTCTTCGGCGACCGGCAAATGCTGTTCACCACGGTGATTATGCCCGGTCTGCTGATATACATCATCTACAGCCTCATGGGCAGTGGAATACAGAAGATGGCCACCGAGGGGCAGGACGAGGTGGTGGTGGTGAAGGTGGAGAACCTGCCGGAGAGCCTCGCGCCGACGCTGTGCGCGCTCGACAGCGGCATCGTGGTGGTGGAGCAGGCCTTCGGCGAGGAGGAGGTGGCGCAGTTGGAGGACAATGACGTCAACGCCGTGCTGCTGCGGTTCCCGGCAGACTTCGACGGCCTGGCAACCACCTACGACCCGCAGAGCGGCTCCGCAGTGCCCAACGTGGAGATGTATTACAACAGCACCAACAACGCGGCCATGCGTGTCTACATGGCGGTGAGTTCCATGCTCAACAACTACGGACGGCCCTTCACGGTCAACGTTCCGCAGAGCGAAGGGGAATGCTACGACCAGGCCAGCGACGAGAGCATCGGGGCCATGGTGTGGGGCAAGCTACTGCCCATGCTCATCATCATGATGCTCTTCAGCGGTGTGATGTCCATAGCGCCGAGCAGCATTGCCGGCGAGAAGGAGCGCGGCACCATAGCCACACTGCTGGTGACGCCCATGCGCCGCGACGAGCTGGCCTTGGGCAAGATTGTCTCGCTCAGCGGCATAGCCCTGCTCAGCGGCGTGAGCAGTTTCATCGGCATAGCCCTGTCGCTGCCCAGGATGGTGCCCGACAGCGGCACCCTGGCGTTCCACTATGGCACGAGCGACTACGTGGTGCTTCTGCTGGTAATCTTCGCCACGGTACTCATCATGGCCTCGGCGGTGAGCCTGCTGTCGGCACTGGCCAAGGACGTGAAGAATGCCGGCACCATGGTGACGCCCTTCATGCTGGTGGTGATGCTGGCGGGACTGATGCCGATGTTCCAGAACGATCTGCCCACCGGCATCGGCACCTACCTGATACCGTTCTACAACTCGATAGAGGTGATGACAGCGGTCTTCAGCCACGAGATGCAATGGATGCCGGTGGCGGTGACGGTGGCAAGCAACGTGGTCTACACAGGCGTTGCCGTGTGGGGACTGACCCGGATGTTCAACAGCGAGAAAATCATGTTCTCCCGATGAAAAAAACAGTGTTGGCCGCCATTGCCGTAGCCATCTGCCCGCTGTGCCACGCCCAGTGGTGGCAGGCCTACAGCGAGAAGACTGGACTTGTGCTGAGCCTGCACATGGCCGACAGCGCGGCGGAGATATACAGCCCGCTGCAGACTGCCGACCCGCTGTCGGTGAGCCAATGGCATCTCGGCGGCGACACGCTGACAATCAACTGCAAAAACATCGGATTCAAAACGGTGCTGCACCGCCGCGAAGAAGGCTGGAACGGCTACTGGAAGCAAGGAATGGTGAGGGAAACCATCGTCTTCGGGCCTGCCGACACCCTGTTCCAGCCACGTCGCCCACAGACGCCCCAACCTCCCTACTCCTTCGTGGAAGAAACAATAGCGACCGACTACGTGGACTCGCACGGCGACAGCATCCACCTCGAAGGTACACTGACCTTGCCGCAGGGCCACGACCCGTCGCGACACACCAGATACCCCTGCCTGATGCTCGTCAGCGGCAGCGGGCAGCAGAACCGCGACGAAGAGCTGTTTGCCCACCGTCCCTTCCTCGTGCTGGCCGACTACCTGGCGCACTACGGCATCGCCACCTTCCGCTACGACGACCGTGGCGCAGGTGCCAGCACCGGCCCTCTCGACTCCGCCACCACCCTCCTCTTCGCCGAGGATGCCGAAGCCCTGTTCAACGTCCTGACGTTCCACCCGCACATCGACCGCAACCTCCTCGGCATCGGCGGCCACAGCGAGGGCGGCGCCATAGCCCCCATGATTGCGGCCCGGAACAAGAATGTGAAATTCGTCGTCATGCTGGCCGGACAGGGCTGCACCGGCCTCGAAGTGATGGTGCAGCAGAACGAAGCGCTTTTCCGCTCTCGCGGAGTGAGCGCGCGCCTCTGCAAGGTGCGCGGAGCCTGCATGCACGAGTTGCTCTCCCTGCCGGCAGGCGCCACTGTCAAAGACTACCAGGCCGTCATTGCCCGCCACACAGAAGGGCTGGCCAAAACAGAGGCAGACAGCATCGGACTGGCCAAAGGCATGGCCTACACCCTGAAGCAGCAGATCGCCCTACCCTGGATGCAGACGTTCCTCCACCTCGACCCTGCCCGCTACCTGCCAAAAGTCAAAGTCCCCGTGCTGGCCCTCGGCGGCAGCAGGGACTGCCAGGTGGTATCGACACCCAACCTACAGCGCATCAAGGAACTGTCCCCAAAGGCCGAAGTCTGTGAACTGTCGGGACTGAACCACCTCTTCCAGCATTGCCAAACGGGAACACCGTCCGAATACATCTTCATCGAGGAGACCTTTGCCGAAGAAGCCATGAAGCTGATAAAAGACTACATACTGGGTCTCCGATGATTTCAGGCGACACCGTCATCGACACACGTTAGTTGTCTTCGACGGCGCCTTTGATTTGCACATTGGTGACGCCCTCGTCGATGATGGGCTGCACAAGCGCCTTCATCTCGGCAGGGCTGAACTTCTCAAGGCCCTGCATGGGGGTGGCGCGGTCGATGGTGTAGACCATCCACTCGCGAGGCTTCAGCAGGCGCACAATGTCCATCAAAGGGAGAATCACCTCGGCGGCGGCGGAGTCGAAACCGTTGCCGCGGAGCATACAGGTCTGGAGAACGAAGTCGCCGCCGAACTGCTTGAGGGCCTCAACGACGCGGGCTATGTCGTAGCCTGGGGCGGGCATGTTGATTTTGGCGATGAGTTCGTTGGAGGGAGCATCTATCTTCATGATGGGATTTTCGACACGCCTCAATGCGGCGAAGACCTGCGGCAGGTGGGCGCGGGTGGCGTTGCTCAACACACTGACCTTGGCCGAAGGATAGAACTCGTCGCGCAAACAGAGGGTGTCGTCGATAATCCGGGGGAATTCGGGGTTCAACGTCGGCTCACCGTCGCCGCTGAAGGTGATGCTGTCCACCGGGGTGCCTTCGGCAACGAGCTTGCGTAGCATACGCTCCAAGTCGGTGCGAACCTTCTCGGCGGTGGGCAGGAGGGTATCGTTGCGACCATCGCGGTTCCAGCCGCATTCGCAGTAGATGCAGTCGAAATTGCATATCTTGCCCTTCTCGGGCAGAAGGTTGATGCCCAGCGAGCTGCCGAGGCGGCGGCTGAAAATGGGGCCGAAAACAGTTTCTTCGCGTATCATGGGTACAATATTTTTTAGGATATAACGTTACCTACCAACAAAAAGTATACAGAATGATGAATAAAAAAAGACGTGACTGGAAACAAAAAACCACCCTTGTGGGGTGGGCTGGTGGTCTGTGGGAGATTCGAACTCTCGACCTCTTCCGTGTGAAGGAAGCGCTCTGAACCAACTGAGCTAATAGACCTCTTTTTCTCTCGAAATCGGGTGCAAAAGTACGAAGAATTTCTGACCCGACAAAATTTTTCTTCAAAATGCGCAACAAAAAAAAGACACCCATACAGCGACAATCACTCGGAATTATCTGTATACTAATCGTTTTGGCCGCACTTGCAGGGGTAAAACTTTTTTCTTCCCCACCCAGTGCCACACAGGGGAAAACGGCATCGGCAGACACCCTTTCATGGGCAATTTTGGAGAAAAAAGAGGACTCTGTCTATCGCTCGCGCCGCATTTCAAGCCGCCCTCCCGCCACCTGGGGCGAGCGGAAGAAAAGCGTCAAAACAGAGAACTTTCACTCCCTTTACACCACCCATGAGCCGACACCGACACGGAAGGCACTCGTTGTCGACCTCAACACCGCCGACACCACCACCCTCATGCTCCTCCACGGCATCGGTCCCGCCTTTGCCCGGCGCATCGTGCGCTACCGCGACCGCCTCGGCGGCTTCACCTCTGCCGACCAACTGCTGGAAGTCTACGGCTTCACGCCTCAACTGCTCGGCCACATAGCGCCGCACCTCCGCATAGGAGACACCTCCCTCGTCCGCATGGCCGTCAACAGTGTTGGCCTCAAGCAGTTCATCCGACACCCCTACGTGGACTACTATTTCGCCCGCGACCTCGTCAACCTCCGCGCCAACGGCGTCACATTCGACTCGCCTGACGACCTCCGCGCCATTCCATCCTGCTCCGACACAATGCTCCGTCGCCTCCTGCCCTACCTCGACTTCAGCCCTGCCGCCAACCCCCTTTCCCCGGGACACGACACACTGCAATAAATCGAAATTTTCCCGTGGCACAATATTTTTCCACTTCGCACGTTCTGCGATATGACAGAAAAAACCAGTTCACTATGTTGACATCGAAACCCTCGTGGGTCGCCGTGATGACCTACCCCAATGCAGAGACCCTCGTTGCGGAACACTTCCGCGACAACATCCCCGCCATAGAATACTACCTGCCCATGATTGCCGGAAAGGACAAGCGCTTCAAGAAGAACCCGCTGCAAGAAAAGCCCATGTTCCCATGCTATATCTTCGCCAGAATCAACAACAGACAGATCTACCAAACCCGGACGACCTGCGGCGTCGTCTACATCGTTTCGAGTGCCCACAGCATCATCGAGGTGCCAGAGCGCGACATCGAGGCCGTGCGCCGCTTCGAAGCCTCGCAGCGCAAGTTCCACATCCATGAGAGTTCCCTGCTGACCAAGGGTGCCGAGGCCATCGTCACAGAGGGCGAGTTTGCCGGCATGAGGGGGCGGTTGGTGAAAGGCTGCAAAGATGGCAATTTCTGTGTGAGCATCAACGTGATGAACATGTCGTTCGTCGTGAAGCTCCGGCGCAACGAGCTTCGTCCGGCAAAAGCCGTCGACACAACGACAGACATCGCCGACATCTATTATAAATAGTCCACACCCAAACAAGGCGGCACGCATCCGTGCGTTGTCGTTCTCCTCGCCGACAGCGTCACACAGGGGCTGCGACCGCCGCAACCCTGTCGGGCACGCCCCCCTAAAAAAATGTATTCCCCCTGTGGTTTGACAAAGAAAAAACCTCGCGACGCGGGTGTCGCAAGGCTGTGTGATCTGCACAAGATTTGAACTTGTGACCTCTTGCCTGTCAAGCAAGCGCTCTAAACCAACTGAGCTAGCAGATCATTCTTTTTCTGATTGCAATTTCTCTCTCGAAATCGAGTGCAAAAATACGAACATTTTTGAAACTGACCAAATATTTTTGAAAAAAAATTGTATCTTTGCATCTCAACAGACAATGAGAATATGGCAAAGAAACTTTTAATCACACTGATTACCATGCTATTGGGAGTCTCTTCCACAATAGCACAAAGTCCCCTCAACAATGCCGCCGACAACATCGTCGGGACCTATTCCGGCTTGCAAAACGGAGACAAATTCCGGGCAAAAATCGTAAAATTGACCAACGGGACCTATCGCGGACAGATTGTCTGGGTGGAACACGACAAGGATGCCCGAGGCAACAAAATCCTCGATGCGAAGAACCCCGACAAAAAGCTCCGCCAGACGCCTTGCGACCAGATAGTCCTCTTCTCCGGGCTGAAATACGACGCCAAGGAACGCGAGTGGAACGGAGCCAAAATCTACGATCCCCAGCGCGGCCTGCGCGCCAAGCTGACCGTGCGTTTTGAAAAGGACGGCCGTCTGCGACTCAAAGGCTCGCTCTTCGGCATCAGCGAGAATATCTACTGGACCAAAGAAAACAATTGAATAGCCATGGCTGACAACTATTTAGAGAAACGCTACGAGGAGACCCTCGGAGCCAACAAACCCAAAGTGAAACGCATCGGCCACACCGTCGACGAGCTACTGCTGAAAAACCGCAGCACACGAGGCTACAAGAAAGCCTATGTGGTGAGCCGTCACGAACTGGAACGCATCGCTGGTGTATGCACCCGCATCCCTTCGGCCCGCAACCAGCAGGTGCTGCGATTCCGTCTGGTGACGAAAGAAAGCGGTGCCGACCTCGTGCTGTCCCTCGTCAAAATGGGTGCCGCGCTGCCTGAGTTGCACCTGCCCTTTCCCGGTACAGAACCCGAGGCCTTCATCATCGTATGCTCCACGGTGGCGGAGAACCCCATGGTCGACATCGACCTTGGCATCGCCGCCCAAAGCATGCTGCTCAAAGCGGTGGAAATGGGCCTCAACGGACTGATAGTCGAAGCCTTCAACCGCGACAGACTGCGCGAGGCACTGTCGCTCCCCTACCCTCCCCTGATGGTCATCGCCATTGGCAAAAGTGCCGAAACCATCGCGTTGACACCCATCGACCAAGGCGAAAGCCAAGCCTACTATCGGCGCGACGGCATCCACTATGTGCCGAAGGTGCGGTTTGAGCAGCTGACAATATGACGCTGCCATGATGCGACGGATGCCTCTCGTGCCCATGGCCGTGGCCATGATGGTAGGCATAGCCGCAGGACACCTGGTGCCAACGCTACCCTCCTGGCTGTGGATCGCCGCGCTGGTTGTCCCATTGCTTGCCGCCGCCGTGCTGCTGTACATGGGCAAAGAGACCCCTGCCTCGCTCTATTCCGCCTTGCTCATGGCCTCGTTCCTCTCGCTGGGAGGCCTCCTTTGCCAATCCGTAGACCCTCTCCACGATGCCGGCCACTGGACACGGCTTGCCGAAACCGACAGCGGCCCGTCTCGACCACACCACCTCGCCGTGAGGCTGAAGGAGACACCCTCGCCCCGCCAGCGCAGTTGGCGCACCGCCGTGGAGGTCGTGAGTTTCGACCAACAGACATGCCGGGGCGAAACCCTTCTTTTTCTCCGCAACGACAACTCCGTCAGACAACTGCGCATAGGCGACGAACTCCTGCTGCACATCTACGTCGACTCCTCGCGCCATACGCTCTACGCCACTGGAGACCACTACATCGTCAGCCATCGCGACAGTGTGTCACTCCGTGCGCGGAGCGAAGCGATGCGGATGCGTCTGCTGCGGCGGATGCAGAACGGCCCCATGCAGCCGCGCTACAGGGGTGTTGCCGAAGCGCTGACCCTCGGCTGGCGCGGCGACCTGGAAACCACAATGCAGGCCCAGTTCCGCGATGCTGGCATCATGCACCTGCTTTGTGTGAGCGGACTGCATGTGGGGGTTCTGGCGGCATTGGTGGGCGGACTGCTTGTGTGGCTGGGCAACGAGCGACGCGGGCGCATCGTCAGGGGGAGTGTGCAGCTGCTGGTGCTGTGGGGATTCGCGTTGCTGACAGGCCTGGCACCCGCCACGGTCCGCGCCGCACTGATGTTCAGCCTCCTCGTCGTCAGCCGCATGATGGGCCGCCGCACTGACTCGCTCAACATCCTCGCGGCCGCCGCCATCGCCATGCTGACCGCCAAACCCATACTGCTCTTCGACGTCGGATGGCAGCTCTCGTTCAGCGCCGTAGCGGGCATCCTGACAACCCGTCCAGCCATCGCCCTCTTCCGCAGCAAACTGTGGAAAGCCGCCATCGTCAGCCTTGCCGCCACAGTGGCGACACTGCCCATAACGCTGGCCACCTTCCACCAAATCCAACCCTACTTCCTGATTGCCAACATCCTCATCGTCCCCCTGGCCGCAGTGCTGCTCTTCACTTCGCTGCTCTATATGGCCCTGCCGTGCCCAATCACAGCCTGGCCGCCCAACCAGCTGTTCCGCTGCTGCGACGCACTCACCTCCGGCATTTCCCACCTTCCCCACGCCACCATCAGCGGTCTGCATCCCGTTCCCTGGGTCATCGCCCTGACGACTTTGGCCACAATTTTTATTTTGGTTTCAATAAACACGACACTCTCTCGCCATCGGTACACAAAGAGCGGCACTCCGTGCTGAACGTTGCCGCCACGCTCCACTGGCAGGGCCGTCAGGTGTCGGCACACGTGCCTGCAATGCGGAACCCAGGCACACCACTCCTGTCTCCGCAGCCATCGCAAAAAAAAACGAAAACGCCGCTCCATTGGCTCCGCCATGCCCCGGAAACAATTTTTCGGCACAAAAAATGTAACATAATCACCACACCACACCGCCACACTCACCGCAACGGCATCGTTTTCAGCCGTATAATCCTCCTATCAACGCCAAACCAACACCCTATCAACTCCTACTGTGGTAGGAGTTGGGTAGGAGTTGGTAAGGAGTTGGTAAGGCTGTGGTAGGGAGAGTGTACCTTTTTGGTGACACCTCTCCGGCGCGATGTCAGAGGATGATTCCGAGGGGGCGGAGAGCCTCGCGGTAGCGCGTAAGGGAGGAGGCCTTGAGGAGGGTCTTGCGGACCTTGGGGTCGATGTCGGGATAGTCCCAGAAGGAGTGGAGGCGGGCGAGAATCTGGCTGTCGCCGCAGAGCGTGGAGGCGGCGTGGCGGTAGACCTCGGCGTGGAGCAGGCGCAGGCTTTCGTCATGGCCGGGGCCACCGAGCAGCGAGGGACGCGCCAGCAGGCCGCGGCCCAGCATGAATCCTTTGAGGCGAGGGAAACGTCGGCGCAGGATGCCGATCTGTGCCGGGTCGGCGAGGTCGCCGTTGTAGACCATGGGATGGCCTGTCGATTCGTAGAACCTTGCGAAAGCGTCGAGGTCGGGAGCGCCCTTGTATTGCTGCCTGCCGAGGCGCGGATGGAGGGTCACATGGACGAGGGGTGCAGCATTGAGGATGTCGACGGCGGCAAGTCCTTCGTCGACAGAGGCCTGCCCCAGCCGCATCTTGACAGAGAAAGCCAGCTCGGGGCGATGCGTCATCTCGCGGCAGATGGCTTCCAGACGGTCGGGATGCTGCAGCAATCCGCTTCCGCGGCCGGCATGCGTCTGCAAGGGGAATGGGCAGCCGAGGTTGAGGTCGATGCGAAGCCAGCCCAGCTTCTGGAGGGTGTCGCAGAGGGTGGCGAACTCGTCAGAGTCGCGTGCAATAACCTGTGGCACAGTGGGTACACCGGCACAGGCCGAGGGGGCGACATCGCGCAGGTCGCGCCGTCGCGGTGCCCCGTGCTCCAGACGCACAAAGGGGGTGTAGTACTCGTCAATGCCACCGCAACATGCATGGTGGGCACGGCGGTAGACGGCATCGGTGTAGCCCTGCAGAGGGGCGAAGGCGAGGTATGGACAAGGCATGCAGAACGCTGGTTTTCAAAAGACTACTGTGGAGCTGTGGAAAATGAGGCACACGGCTCTTTTATGTGAGTTTGGGCGTGGTACCTTCATATCACAAGACGAATCTCACACGTTAATCCATTTCTTGAATAATCTGGATCGAAGGAGGCTGGTTTTGCCTGCGTTCCTTCTCGCTATAGCGGTTGCCGTGGTGGGTGACGAAGTGTGCCACAGCCTCCGGATCCAGCTTTCCGTCCTTGATCAGGCGCCATTGCACCACAATCTTGGCCACCGATTCTGCTTTCACAATCATGCCCGGACCCTCCACCTCCGCTGTGGCATCCACGCCTTGAAAAGAGAAAACGAGATAGTCGACATTCACGCCACCGGGGAATTCCGGCGTGGCACGTTCCTTGTCGGTGAAACTGCGCACCGACGCTGTGATCATCACAGCATCCGTCTCGTCAGTGATAAAAAACTGACAGGAAGGACTCAATATCTTGCAGCCCTCCTTTTCGATGTAGGCGACGGTGTCGCCGTTCACAACCATTGCACCGTCCTTGCTGACACTCACCTTTTTCCGCTGTGCCGTGGCACTGATGCAGACCAACAAAAGCACAACAATAAAAAACTTTTTCATGCTGAAAATTATTTGTTATTGATTATTTCCACACTATTACAAGAAAACAGACCTTCATATAGTTTGTAGTCGCCAACATTCTTAGGAAGACTATTCTTTATGCTCTCATAGTGACAGAAGTGCCAAGGAACAATATCTCCCTCATTTGTAACCCGCCATGAGTCGCTTATATAAAACGAGAAAGAGGCTCCAGTCTTGAAGAAAGGTTCAATGCTAAAGGATTCTGTATAAGTCTCTCCATATTTCAGGAAAACATAATTTCCCCGGTATAGCGTCAAAATGTCTTCCATAGTGGGAACTTTGGAGGAGTCGACAAATGGTTTGTGGTCCATGAAACCATTATCGGCCATTTCCTCTTTCCGGTATTTCATAATGGAATTAACTATCTCGGGGTGGTAATCATCTCCATCATAGTTTTTGTATAAGAAGCCACCCTTAGTTTTTATCAGCATTTCATCCGGGATAATTACAGCATAATACATCTCACCGCCAAAGGTTTTTCTTACATTTTCATTATCATGTCCACACATTTCTTTTTCATATAATATCAAACTTTCAGTCGATGATTTCGGATAGCAATTCGTTTCTGTTAAGACTTTGGGGAAATACACATTGCCTGCCCACCTTTCATCGTGTATGTAGGTGACGTTAAGCAGATGCCTGGCCGAGTCGACAGTCATCATGATTCTGATTTGCGAATGTGCGACAACGCCATGAGCAATCAACAATAATAGGATTATTTTTTTCATGTGTTTTCTATTTCTACAAATTCGAAATTTTCAGTCCATGGAAACTCACTATAGTTTAGGTCGTAAACGACATCGCCTAATATATTACGAGCCTCAATCATTCTGTCGCGTTCAATGGAAATGGCACTCCTGTTCCGACCGAGACAGTGTTCATATTGGAATGCCCAAAAGTCCATTGTATCAGAAAGAAGTTCAAGATTTTCATTTTCTATTATGTTTTTTTTAGAGGCAAGATACAAATACTGTGATGCGTGCAATAATTCATGCCCCATTGTATAGAACAGCATCTTTTGTGAAGGAAATGCATATTTCTTGTTAAAATAGATGGATGGTTTCCCAGTATATTTCCCTTCTTCCAATCTCGTCATGCATGTCATTGCAATACCAGAAGCACCGTTTCCTTTTTCCAAGTCGGCTTGTTTATCTGTTGGAACACTTTCAATAGTAAATATCTTGAGATTGTCTTTTTGAAACTTAGGAAACCATGTATTACGTGCAAGAGTTAGAAAGCTATCACTTACTTCTATTTCGGTACTGTTTTTTTGTTCACCATTATTCAATAGAGGGGACAGGTTTATCGAGGGTATATTGATAGACATGTTTGCCCATTGTTTCCTCCAAAATGTAATATTACTCATAACCAGCTATTATTTGTTCAGTTGCAAGAAAATGGGATTAATCCCATTTTCTTGCAACTGTTGTTTGACATATCATTCAGATACCTCTTCTTTAGTGTTACAACTGCACGCTCCAAATACGGACTTGTAAAGTTCCGCTTTCATTTGGGGGTCATCCAAGCCCTCAATCAACGATATTTTTTGCACGAGCTCGAGATTCTTCAAGTTCTCGCTGACGGCGATTGCATCCTGCGCACGTTGGTTGAAGCAGTCAAGAGCTTCGCCCTGTCCCAACAATGCATCGGCAATTACGCTATCGGTTCGCAAAGTGTTGCGTTGAACATTCAAAATGACACCTGGAATATGAACAGGGGCGTGGCCATTGACTACAATAAAATCAATCCCATCGGGGTCGCAGACATAGTAATCCTCTTCGTATCCGTAGGTTTTCTTGTCAAGCGTGATATGTTTCAGGAATTGTACACCCATCCCAGTATAGTCTCGGATAACGCTGTAGCGCTGCAATATTTCTGCTTTTACAATGGCAACTTTTTCAGGGACAACCACCTCTTGCAATAGTTTGTCGATTTCTTCAATGTCAACAATCTTTATCGATTCCATGTAGCCGTTGCAATAAGCGATGCGGATGTTGGAAAGATATGTGATGCTGACATATTCCTGCAGGAGCTGCCGGAAAACGAAATTGAGAACACGGCTTTTGTTGATGTTCTCGATTTCGCGGACAGTTGTGTACTCCTCGCCTTCGGTAACAGTTTCTGTGGAAGTAGCGTTAATTTCCACATTTCGAGCCGAGTTGCTTTGCTCGCAATGCTTGCCGAGGGCACGATTGAGAGAACGAGTGTTTGAAGAACGGGATGATGAGTGGTCGGTGCTTACGCTGGCGGAGCATTGGGCAGCCATAAAAGAGGCGGAAGCAGAGACACTGGCGCTGACCGAAGTTTTGCTCTCGGAAGAAGCGGCGGATTCTTCCTCCATCAGATTCTCCATTTCGTCAACACTGCTTTGGCTGAAACTGTCCAAAAGATTCTCGGCTTGAGTTTTGGTGGATGTACTGCTCTTGTAAGTCTTAACAGTGATAGTGGTTTTTTCTCCTGGGAGTAATGAGATAGTTTCAAGAGTTTTGCCTGCACCGTAGTTTCCGAGGTATGAACTTGTCTTATATTCTTCAATGACAAACAAGCGAGGATGCATTACTTGGGGGTCGGGAAGAAGTTTTATCTTGGAGCCGAATCCATTAAGTTTTCCGACCATAACCGGACGATAACGGAGATCCTTCAGGTGTTTTAGCTGAACATCGTTGAAACAAGTGTCAAGAACCGTCAGTTTGGGTTCAGACGATTCTCCTTTTTCCCCACCAGCTATTTTATCCAGCGAAATACCAAGCAAATCGGTTTTGGAAAGGTTCAGCTCTTTGCGTACCTGATGGGGATTGAACCGAAGACCCAGGTCGTCATTATTCAACTGGACACTTGCGTTGAAACGCCTGCCCACCTCCTCGTCTGAAACGTTGAAATAATTCTCATTTCCAGGTTTTTCCCCCTCCTTTTCTATGAACACTTTTGAATCTGCAACAACACAGATTGTTCCATAAGTGGAAAAAGTTGTGCTTTGCGGAAGGTCATAGTCAAGCGTCGGGGCCGGAGAATTGCCAAGTGAGATAAAAGGCTTATTGGCATTACAGCTTTCTGCTTTTAGGTTTTCCTTGAGAACTTCAAGATTGCGAATTTGTTCAATTATATCTGACATTTTTTTTTCCTTTGTTATGTTAAACTTATTTTATTGCAATGCAATTATATACTTTCTTTTCTTTGTCGTAGGTAATTGTAACAGTGTATCCCGATAAAACCATCTTGTCGCACCAAGAGTAAGCGTCTTCTTGGCTGGAAGAGGAATATGTCACAACTTCCTTGGTTGCCACAGCACGAGAAGAAATGTTTTCATTAGCCACACTGACTTCATACCCTTCTTCTGCCAATGCTAACATACAATGCAGGAAGCCAGACCATGCTTGTTCGCCAACAAGCGTTTCTTGGTGCAGAACGCCGTTGACGGAGTACTGCACCGTGTACACGGTGCCAATTTCCGTAATGGATGATTGAAGCTCTATCGGCTGTTCTTTCTGACAGCCAACTGCCATTGTACCCAGCACTGCAATGAGTGCAATTGTTCTAAAAGTTTTATTCATTTTTTATTGCTTTAAGGAAACATTATTGTCATAACTATCCCTTAATATGGCTTTCAATTGTGATGTATTTTCTATTGAAAAAATGCAAATCAAACGTTTGGAATATGATGTGGCCACCAAATCATTGTTTGATATGATACTGTCCATCGGTAGCGATGGATTTTTCTTGGGGACCAATTTTAGTGACAGCTGATTGGTGTCTGCATAAAAATATTCCTCGTATTCTTTTGGGATGACGGGCATATTGAAATCATGCTGAAGAACAGCCCAACCAGAGTCTCCGGCTGCCGAAAGCATAGTCATGTTCACCGCTATGCTGTCGTTGATACGTTTGTCCTTGATGAAAGTGGCCTGAATATCATCGCGACCGACATATTTTTGATAGACTTCGCTGCATTGCTCAGCTGTAAGTGTACGGGGCCAAAGCCGGATAGCAAGTGTGCCACCGAGTATCACAACAAT
This sequence comes from Bacteroidales bacterium, assembly GCA_017480525.1. GTDB lineage: Bacteria > Bacteroidota > Bacteroidia > Bacteroidales > P3 > Colimorpha. Next base: position 17,777 of record JAFVAM010000003.1, read on the forward strand.
CAAGGCGATGGGTACGATGTGCTTTTTATTCATTGGACGGAGGCGTTGACAATGTTTTCTATGATATGATTGGAAGAAGCAAGAAGCTTGGCGCGGTCGTCCATTCCACGGACAGACATCGACCGCCCGTCGTAGGCCGGTGTGGCGGCCACGAGGAGTATGGCGACAATGGCTGCAAGTGTAGCGACACGGGAATACTGGACGTTGAATATTGAAAATTGAACTTTCGGAAGAGAAGGTCTGGTTGGCATAGCTAAACCTATCTCTCGCTTGGCCATACGAAGCATCTCGGAGGGGGGGGTGGTCGCAACACTATGACGCAGTAGAAGGACGACCATTCGCAAACTGCTGACAACATCGTAAATAAGGATGCAGCCTATGATGATGTAAGGTATAAGATCCAGTGTATCGACCACATATCGATTAAAAAGGCATATCAACCAAACCAAAGACGCAATGCATACAACGAGACGAGTTGCAGATGTCAGGAGCATACGCCGATGGCTCGATAGTCGCCACGAATGACGGTTGATCATATCGACGGTGACGGGATTCTCTTTTACGAGATGGTCTATCCGGTCGCTTTGCAGCTGCCAGGCATCGAAAAGGTCGTCGAGTGAGTAATTGTCTTTATTGTCCATTTTCGTTTAATGTTTTCATTTTTTGTTTCAAACGGTTGATCCTGTGCTTTACGGCATCCTCTGTCGTTCCAAGGGTTTCTGCAATATCACGTAGAGGAACCTTGTCTATATACATAAGGATGAGCGCTTTTTCGTCTTCGTTCAACAGGTCTATCAACCAATATAACCGCTCTAACATTTTGTTTCCTTCCGGGTTGGCAATGCATTCGCACATATAATCGCTCAGTGCAATAAACTGTGGCATACGTCGCCGAGAGCGGTACCGCATGTATGCAGCGTTCAAGGCAATGCGATAGACCCATGTGTTGGGTTTGCTCTTGTGCCGAAATCGGGGAAAACTTTCCCACAGGTTGCAGACTATTTCCTGATAGAGGTCGTTCACATTGTCGGGTTGACGATCGGTGTGCATCAGACACAGTTTCAGGATAGTGCCCTGACATTGGCCAAGCAATTCCAGGAATTCGTCTTGAAGTTTGTTCTTTGTCATACATTATAAAGCGCCTTTTGTATGAGTCCTGGCATTTTCTTCTCTCAATATATTAGTTGCAAAAAAGTTCAAAAAGTGCCAATTGAAAAACGGAAAAAAATGAAAGATATTATTAGGACATTGTAATTCGGCCGGATGGACGTTATGTTTTTTTTAGGGGGGGTCGCGACAGAATCGCGACACACACTGAATAAGGTCAGGAGGCAAAGACAATAGCGCGAGACAACGCCCTTTATGGGGCGGACGCAAGCGTCCGCGTACGGGACAAGCCGAGGAGGCATGGCGGGGATGGAATGTACGGGCAAGGGACTAAGGGGAAGAAAATTGAAAATCGAGAATTAAAACGTTTAAATAATTAACCTTATGGTTGTTACGAATGATCCAAAGAAGGCACATAGAACCCACGTAGAACCCACACAGAAGGGAGGGTTATAGCGGACATAAATGCCCACCCGCCAGACGAAACGGTTGCCATGATATGGCAACACACGGAACAAGAGAAAAAATGGCGTTAAAAAAATGGCGTTTATATATTAATGGCAAACCGAAAGGGTGTCCTTGCGGACACCCTTTGCAGTGTGTGTGATTGGTCGGCGGACGGCAAAGCACGCTGGTTGCTTTGACAATCCGCGCCTCCTCGGCCTATTTGTACTCGGCGATGATGCCGGGAACCATGTCGGGGGTGAGGCGGCCGTAGACCTTCTCGCCAATCATGGCGACGGGCGCCAGACCGCAGGCACCGACACAACGGAGGGTGTTGAGGCTGAACTTGCCGTCGGGCGTGCATTTGCCCACAGGGACGTTCAGGTTGCGCTGGAAAGCATCGAGAATCTTCTCGGCGCCGCGCACATAGCAAGCAGTGCCCAGACAGATGTCGATGGGGTGTTCGCCCTTCGGCTCCATGGTGAAGAAGCTGTAGAAGGAGACGATGCCATAGACCTTGGCCACGGGCATGTCGAGTTCGTGGGCGATGACTTCCTGGACCTCGACGGGCAGGTAGCCGAACTTGCCCTGCACCTGATGCAGCACGTTGATGACCTCGCCGCTGCGGTTACCAAAGCTCTTGCAGATGTCTTTGATAATGTTGATTTTCTCTTCGGATATCTTGATGTTAGCCATAATTTTGTCTTTTAAAGGTTATTTTGTTGCCTCGACCTTGTCGGATTTGTCGAAGTAGTGGGTGTGCAGCTGCTCGTGGCTGAGGTGGCCGCAGGGTTCACCATAGTACTCCTTGTAAATGGCGATGATGTCGGGGTTCTCGTGGCTCTTGCGGATGGGCTTGCCGGCATCCTCGCGGTAGGTGGCTTCCATACGACGCTTGATGATGTCGCTCTTGCCGTGGTGGTAGGGCTGGCCGGCGCCGCCGATGCAGCCGCCGGGGCAGGCCATCACCTCGATGAAATGGTAGCCGTTGGGGTTGCCGTCGCGAACCTCTTCCATGAGCTTGCGGGCGTTGCTCAGGCCGTAGCAGATGGCGATCTTCACGGGCAGGCCGTCGAAATCGATGGTGGCCTCGCGGATGCTCTCACCGAAGATGCCGCGGCACTCCACGAAGTCGACCTTCGGCAGCGTCTTGCCAGTGTGTACCTCGTAGGCGGTACGGAGGGCTGCCTCCATGACACCGCCGGTGGCACCGAAGATGACGCCGGCACCGGTGGACTGGCCGAGAGGATTGTCGAAGTCCTCTTCGGGCATGCTGTTGAGGTCGATGTTGGCCTGCTTCAGCATGTGGGCCAGCTCGCGGGTGGAGATGCTGAAGTTGACATCCTGGTCAGTGCCGTTGCCGAGTTCGGGACGGGCGCACTCGCTCTTCTTGGCCAGGCAGGGCATGACGGACACGCAGACAACATCCTCGCGCTTCATGCCGATCTTCGGGGCAAAGTAGTTCTTGGTGACGGCGCCGAACATGCCCTGGGGCGACTTGGCGCTCGACGGATGGCCGAGCAGGTCGGGGAAGTTCTTCTCGTAGAAGGTGACCCAGGCGGGGCAGCAGCTGGTGAACATGGGCATCTTGACGTCCTTGTCGCCAGCGAGGAGCTGCTTCACGCGTCCGAGGAGTTCAGTGCCTTCCTCCATGATGGTGAGGTCGGCGCTCCAGTCGGTGTCGAAGACATAGTCGAAGCCGAGACGGCGCAGGGCAGCGGCCATCTTGCCGGTGACGATGGTGCCGGGTTCCATGCCGAACTCTTCGCCAAGGGCGACGCGGACGGCGGGAGCGGTCTGAACGACAACCTTCTTGGTCGGGTCGTTGAGGGCGCGGCGCACATCGTTGATATTGTCGACGAGGGTGAGTGCTCCGACGGGGCACACCTGGACGCACTGTCCGCAGTTGACGCAGGAGCTGTCGCCGAGTTTCTGTTCGAAAGCGGGGGCCACCACCGAGGGGAAGCCACGGTTGACGCCGCTCAAGGCGCCAACGCTCTGGAACTTGTTGCACATGGTCTCGCAGCGGCGGCAGTAGACGCACTTGTCCATGTCGCGGTAGACGCTGAGGGTGGTGTCTGTCTCATAGTGGCTCTGCTCGCCCTTGAAGGGGATCTCGCGGATGCCCATGCGGGCGGCGAGGCTCTGCAGCTCGCAGTCGCCGCTCTTCTCGCACTGGAGGCAGTCGTTCGGGTGGTCGCTGAGGATCAGCTCGAGGACGGTCTTGCGGGCGTTGAGGGCGCGGGGCGAAGCGGTGAGGACCTCCATGCCTTCCACGCAGTCGGTGGCGCAGGCGGGGGCCAGGTTGCGGCGGGGCTTGCCGTTGAAGTCCTTGGTCACCTCGACCATGCAGACACGGCATCCGCCAGGTTTGTTCTCAAATTTCATTCCGTCGAGCTCGAAGTAGCAGAGCGTCGGAATCTCGATACCGGCCATGCGGGCAGCTTTCAGAATGGTGGTGCCTTCGGGGACCTGAATCGCTTTGTTATCTATTGTTACGTTGATCATCTTGTTCTTTATTTCCGATTTCTGGATTGTGACTTCTGATTGGGCTGCTGTGCGTGCGCAAGCGTTCAACAATCAGAACCCATAATCCATATTTATCAATATTATTTAATCGAGATGGCACCAAACTTACAGTTCTGATAGCAGGCACCGCACTTGACGCACTTCTCCTGTCCGATCACCATCGAGGCCAGCTTGTGGCCGGGGGCGATGTAGTCGGTGCGCAAAATGGTCTCGGCAGGGCAGTTCTTGGCGCACTTGCCGCAGCCGATGCACTTCTCGGCGTCGATGACATACTGCATGAGCTTCTTGCAGACGCCGGCACGGCACTTCTTGTCCACGACGTGCTCCACATACTCGTCCCAGAAGTTGTCGAGGGTGGAGAGGACGGGGTTCGGCGAGGTCTGGCCGAGGCCGCAGAGGGCGCTGTCCTTGATGACGGCGGCCAGGTTGCGCAGGGCGTAGAGGTCGTCCATGGTGCCACGGCCGTCGGTGATTTTCTCGAGCATCTCGCAGAGACGCTTGTTGCCGATGCGGCAGGGGCTGCACTTGCCACAGCTCTCCTCGCAGGTGAACTCCAGATAGAACTTGGCGATAGCAGGCATGCAAGAGGTCTCGTCCATGACAACCATACCGCCGGAACCCATCATCGAGCCGGCAGCCACGAGGCTGTCGTAGTCGATCTCGGTGTCGAGATGCTTGGCAGTGAGGCAGCCGCCGGAGGGACCGCCGGTCTGCACGGCCTTGAACTCGCGGCCGTCCTTGATGCCACCGCCAATCTCGTAGATAATCTCACGCAGGGTGATACCCATCGGGACCTCGATCAGGCCCACGTTGTTGATCTGGCCGGCCAGGGCGAACACCTTGGTTCCGGGACTCTTCTCGGTGCCGATGGTGCGGAACCAGTCGGCGCCCTTGGTGATGATGATGGGGATGTTGGCCAGGGTCTCGACGTTGTTCACGTTCGAGGGTTTGTCCATATAGCCGCGCACAGCGGGGAACGGGGGTTTCAGGGTGGGTTCGCCGCGCTGGCCTTCCATCGAGTGGATCAGAGCCGTCTCTTCGCCGCAGACGAAAGCGCCGGCGCCGTAGCGGAGCTCGATGTCGAAGTTGAAGCCACTGCCGAGAATGTCCTCACCGAGAAGGCCATACTCGCGAGCCTGGTTGATGGCAATTTTCAGACGGTCGATAGCCAGAGGATACTCGGCACGGATGTAGACCAAGCCTTTGGTGGCGCCGATGGCGTAGCCGCCGATGGCCATAGCCTCGACAATGCTGTTGGGGTCGCCCTCGAGGATGGAACGGTCCATGAACGCGCCGGGGTCACCCTCGTCGGCGTTGCAGATGATGTACTTCTGGTCGGCCTGGTTCTTGGCGCAGAGGCCCCACTTCACACCGGTGGGGAAGCCGGCGCCGCCACGACCGCGCAGACCGCTCTTGGTAATCTCGTCGATCACCTGCTGCGGGGTCATCTCGGTGAGGCACTTGGCCAGAGCCTCGTAGCCACCGCGGGAGATGCTCTCCTCGATGTTTTCGGGATCCACAAAGCCGCAGTTGCGCAGAGCGATACGAATCTGCTTGCGGTAGAAGTCCATGTGTCTCGAATCGCTGACATGCTCTTTGTTCTCGGGGTTGGTATAGAGCAGCTCGGGCACCTTGCGACCCTTGATGATGTGCTCGTTGACGATGCGGTCCACGTCCTCGGGCTTCACCTGGGTGTAGAAAGTGTTGTCGGGCATGATTTTCACGATGGGACCCTTCTCGCAGAAACCGAAACAGCCGGTCTTGATGACCTGCACGTCGTCGGTGAGGCCTTTCTCGGCAAGAATCTTGTGGAAATTGTCGATGATCTCAAGGCTGTTGCTGGACTTGCATCCGGTACCGCCGCAGATCAGGATATGCATTTTGTATTTTGCCATATTATTCTATTTTGTTAATGCGTGTCTCCTCACAGTGCCGTCGCGCTCTTTACCGGCGCATTCAAGCACTTACACAATCACGCATTCACGCATTCATGATTATTTGTCAATCGTTTCGTAGTTCACGGGGATGATGCCCTCGACCAGTTCGCCGTTCTGGACATATTTGGTGAGGATCTCGTCGGCGCGGTTGTTGTCGACGTGGCCGAAGACGATGGGATCCTTGCCAGGAACGCGCACTTCGAGGGTAGGCTCGGCGTGGCAGTATCCCATGCAGCCAGTCTGCGTGAAGACGGCAGAGATGTGAAGCTCATCGGCTTTCTGCATCATGTGTTCCATAACCTGCTTGGCGCCGGCGGCAATTCCGCAGGTAGCCATAGCAACCTTGATTTGCACCAGGCTTTCGGGGTGCTCGGCCTTCTCGCGGATGTCGAGGCTCGACTGGAGCTTCTCGCGCATGGCTTTCAGGTCGGCCAAAGATTTTACTTTTGTCATAGTGACTTTGTTTAGGATTAATTATTATAATTATTTGACTAATTGTCAACCTCATACAGGCACGCTCTCGACCTGCATGGCGCTGCAAATATACAAAATAAAAACAATATACAAAGAGTTTTAACAAAAATTTCTCACCAGAAATGGTGATGGCCATCCGTGGGGTCGACAGGTGTCTGCGCCACCCCTTCCCCTCCAGCTCTCCACCACACCGACTCCCTGCCATCACCCTACCATCGCCCTACCATGTCCTACCGTGGTCGGAGTTGGTAGGGTGTTGGTACGGTGTTCATACGGTGTTGGTAAGGAGTTAGTACTGACAATCAACATGTTACAAGTTCATTTTTTACTTAAAACACTCATCTAATGAAGGTTACATGCAATTTTTCGCTCATAACACACTGATTTCCAATTGGAGCCCAAAAGCTAAAAAACGGGTAAAAAAGTGGCGGAAAAGACCGGGGATCGACCGTCCGGGAAGTCTCCAACGGGGCAGTCGGCGGGCCTAACGGACGCGCAGGCGTCGGCCAATCCGGAGGAGGTCGGTCTCGCGGATGCCGTTGAGGCGGCAGAGGGCGGCGACGGAGGTGCCGTGGCGGCGGGCGATGCCCGAAAGGGTGTCGCCCTTTCTCACCTTGTAGTATCCCGCGTCGTCGGTGGTGGCAGAGGCCTTGCCCGGGGTGCCGACGACCCTCACCCTGCCGCCGTCGGCGCGCACGGCACGGTAGATGTTGCCGTCGAGGGAGGCGTTGTCGATGGCGAAGGAGCGGTCGACGGCGCGGGCGCTGTCGGACAGGCTGTGGGCGAAGAGCCAAGAGTAGGTGTTGTGGAGATAGAAGACACGCGCCAGACGCCCGTGGTCGGCGCCATGGACAGGCGTCCAGATGAGACGCTGCGCACTGTCGCACTGTTTCATAGCGTCCACCACGCGCTGCGACTGCCCGATGCCCACGGCGCGGTCGGCGGTGCCGTGCATAATCCACAGCGGCAGACGGTTGAGGCCGCAGAGGTCGTTCAGTGTGCTGCCTCCGCAAAGGGCCATGGCGGCGGCGAAGCGGTCGGGGTAGGTGGCGGCGACATCGAGGGTGCCGAAGCCGCCGAGGCTCATGCCGATGAGATAGACACGGTTGGTGTCGACGGCGGCATGGGCCGACGCCCAGTCCACCAGTCTGATGACACGCCGTGGGTTCCAGCTGCCGCCGGGGTTCTGGGGCGCCAGGACATAGGCGTCGATTTTCATGCCCATCTCGAGGGCGTTGAGCGGACCATAGCGACGCACACGGTCGAGGTTCCTTCCGCAGAGACTCTGCCCATGGAGGAAGACAATGAGCGGCTTGCGCGACGACGAACCTTCAAGAAGCTGCGCCACAGAGTCTTCCGCCGTAGCGGGAGGAGTGTATAACCAGAAGTTGTAGGCCTCCTCAACCTCGCCGTGGAACGCCTGGAGGGTCTGCGCCGCCAGCGTCTGCGCCGCCAGCAGCATCGCCACCAGCGCCAGCCACCGCCAAGAGAGGCCATCATTCTTTCTATCAGTTGTATGCGTCATTCGTTGTGTGTAGGTTGTCGCCATACCCGGCGATGCAAAAATACACATTTTTTGTCACTCACAGCACAATAAATTCCTCCATGGGGGGTTATTTAACCATTATTATGACAAACAGCAGCACATACTTCAGCCACCTGCGCGAACTGGTGGCCATGGAACTCCGCGAAGAGCAGGAGGCCTACCGCCGCAGTCTGGAGGCCAAGGGGGCGACGCTGACAGGGGCCATCCGCGAGCCGTCGTGCCGCTACCCCGTGCGCCTCGGCCACAACGCCGTGAACCCCATGGGGCAGATTGTCGTCGACTTGCGCTACGAGGTGGAGGAGGACGAAGTGGAACTGGATTTCGAACCCGGCAAACCCGTGACGCTCTTCTACTTGCGCGACGGTGGCGGCAACGACGCCTGTGTGCCGGTGCCGCACCAGGGCTACGTGGAGACCGTGGGCGAGGGGCTGATGAGCATCAGCCTGCCGTCGAGGGCCGCCCTGCAAAGCCTGCGCGACCTCGGCGAACGCCACCTGCTGGGAGTGCAGCTGGGGGTGGACAACACCAGTTTCCGCGTGATGCAGGAGGCGCTCTCGACGGCAGAACACAAAGAGGACGAGCGTTTTGTGCGCCTGCGCGAGGTGCTGTTGGGCAACGCCAAGCCCTCCTTCCGCTCGCTGCCCCGGCTGTCGTTCCCATGGCTCAACGCCAGCCAGAACGACGCCATACAGAAGGTGGTGGAGGCGCAGGAGGTGGCCATCATCCACGGTCCTCCGGGCACAGGCAAGACGACAACGCTCGTCGAAGCCGTCATCGAGACCCTGGAACGCGAATCCCAGGTGCTTGTGTGTGCGCCGAGCAATGCCGCCGTCGACTGGATCAGCACCCAGCTGCAGCGGCGTGGCGTCAATGTGCTGCGCGTAGGCAATCCTCTGAGGATGAGCGACGAGATGTTGGAATGCAACTACGAGCGACGCTATTCCTCCCACCCCGAATACCACGAGTTGTGGAACATCCGCCGCACCTTGGCGCAAGGCGTCAAAGGCGAGCAGGCCCACCGCCTGCGCAACCGGCAGACGGAGCTGGAAATCAAGATTAACGCCGACCTCTTCAACGAGGCCCGCGTGGTGAGCTGCACTCTTATCGGCGCCGCCTACCGCCTCATGGACCGCCGCCGCTTCAGCACCCTCTTCATCGACGAAGCCGCACAGGCTATGGAGCCTGCCTGCTGGGCCGCCATCCTCAAGGCCGACCGCGTGGTGATGGGCGGCGACCACCAGCAGCTGCCACCGACGGTGAAGAGCCTCGAAGCCGTCAAGGGGGGGCTGGCGCAAACGCTGATGCAGAAGGTAGCAGGGCTGCACCCGCAGTGCGTCAACCTCCTCACGGTGCAATACCGCATGAACGAGGACATTATGAGTTTCTCGTCGCAGTGGTTCTACCACGGTCGCCTGCAGGCCGCCAACGAGGCGGCGCACCGCCAGATTTCGCCGTTGGACACGCCGCTGACGTGGATTGACACCTCGGAACTCTCCGGCACACTGGACACCGCGGACGACAGGGATGAAGGCGCGGAGGCACGGACGCGGACAGGCAGCATCTCCAACTCTCAGGAGGCGAGGCTGGTCATCCACACGCTGCGCGACTATATCGAGATGCTGTCGCCACAGAAGATTGAGAGCGAGCGCGTGGACTTCGGCATCATCACCCCCTACCGCGGACAGGCGCGCCTCATCCGCCGCCTGCTGAAAATGCAGCACTATTTCCGCAAGCTGCGCCGCCACATCACCGTGGGCACCGTGGACGGATTCCAAGGGCAGGAGCGCGACGTCATCGTCATCTCGCTGGTGCGCGACAACGCCGAGGGCAACATCGGGTTCCTGCGCGACCTGCGCCGGATGAATGTAGCCATCACGCGCGCACGTATGAAACTAATAATAGTAGGCAACGCCAGCACCCTCAGCCGCCACCGTTTCTACCGCGCCCTGGCAGAACATTTCCGCCAGCACGGCGAGTTCATCACCCTGCCGCCACAACCGTAAGCAGAAGGCATTGGCACATCAAACTTCCGATGTCGCATTTTTTTTTGCCCTTCGGTGCAAGCAGCACAAAAATCTTTTTGAGACCAGAGACTGGGTGGGTACTCCCGAGGGAGAAGGAGTGGCGGTTCAGACCTCGATTTCGCCGACGATACGGTCGTCGCCCCAAACGGAGTACATGTTGGTGCGGCCTTCGCCGAGGGTCATCTTGCCCTTGGATTCGAGGTGGAGCCGATAGAAGACGCAGCAGTGCAGGTTGGCCTGGCCACAGACCACATCGGTGGCGAAGGCCTCACAGGTGGGGGCGCCGCACACGCCGCAGTCGATTTGCGGCAGGTGGGCTTTCATATTCTCTATCTTCTCCATCTTCTCTAAGGCCTTGGCTATGTTCTCGTCGAGTACCATCATGGAGCGAGGCTGCACCTCGTCGACGAGCGAATGCTCGATAAGGCAGTCCTTGTAGCGTTCCATCTCCCGGTCGCGGGCCATCTCGCCATTGCGCTCGCGCTCGGCAGCCTTGCGGGCACGGGTGTACATGCGTTCGCCGCAGAGGAAGCGGTTGTCCACCGAGAGCAGGGCGCCCGCACAACTCTGGTCGCAAGCACGCAACTCGAGAAACTCGATGCCCTCCACCTCGTCGTTCTCCAGCTTGTCGAGGAAGTCCATGACGTTCTCGATGCCGTCGATGGCATAGCTGCGCTTGGCGGAACACATGCGACGCTCACCGTTGGTGAGGGTGGAGAGGACGGCGTCGGCGCTGAGGCGCTGGCGGTTCAAGGGCTTGTACTGGTGGTGTTTGCCTTGGTCCTTGATGTGCTTATAGACGCGGTTGAAGAGGAGGTTCATGTTGATGACGCCATCGATGATGCTCTGCTCCTCGCCCACAGGGGCTTTGACGGCAGACACCTTGGCGGCACAGGGGGTGATATAGAAGAGGCCAATCTCCTCGCGCGGAATGCCGCGGTTCTTCAGCTCCTCGACTATATACATGGCGCAGAGATCCAGCGGCACCTTTATGGGCATAACATTCTCGGAAAGAGAAGGATACTTAATCTGTATCAGGCGCACGATAGCGGGGCAGAAGGAGGAGATGAGGGGACGAACGTCGGGATGTTCGCGGGCATAGCGGTCCTTGGCGTCGCGGAAGATGCCGGCGGCGCTTTCCACCTCCATGACGTGGGCAAAGCCCAGCTCCTGCAACGAGGCATAGACGCGCGATACACTGACATCGTCGGGGAACTGCCCCATGAAGACGGCGGGCAGCAGGGCCACGGAATGGCTGTAGCGGTGGATGGCCTCGAAGTCGTCGTCCTTGATGGTGATGGCCTGGACGGGACACACCTCGTAGCATTTACCGCAGTCGATGCAGCGGTGTTCCTGGATGAAAGCCTTGCCGCCATGGATGCGGATGGCCTCGGTGGGGCAGGTCTTCATGCAGCGCGAGCAGCCGATGCAGCGAGGTTCGTCAATCTGTAGGGCATGATAGAACATACTGTCAACTGTTTCTTAATCGCATAGATGCTATACTAATGGAAATTCACTTCCATCTCGACGGTAGTGCCGACACCAACTTCGGAGGTGACGTTGAGTTTGTCGACATTCTTCTGCATGTTGGGCAGACCCATACCGGCTCCGAAACCCATGTCGCGCACCTCGGGGCGCGCAGTACTGTGACCCTCCTCCATGGCCCAGGCGATGTCGGGAATGCCGGGACCCTTATCGGCCACCACCATCTTGATTTTGTCGGCGTCGATGTCGACAAGCACCTTGCCGCCGTAGGCGTGAGCGATGGCGTTGACCTCGGCCTCATACAGGGCCACCACCACACGCTTCAATACCTGGGGATTCACATTCAGTTGCTTCAGCGTCTTTTTGACGGAACTCGAAGCTTTGCCGGCGTTGACGAAATCGCCCTCAATAACGGTGTATTCCTGATGCATCTCTTCTTAATTTATTAATATAAAGGTTTCATGCCCAACTCCCACAGCAGTCCGCAGGTCTTGAACATCGAATACTGGCTGCAGATGAGCACCATATCGTTGTCCTCTGCCAACTCAATCATATCTTCCGTGGGGCGCTTGTTGCGCACAAAGACGACGACCTCGAGGCTGGCCATGTCGCAGGTGCGGATGGTCTGCACGTTGCAGAGACCCGTGACCAGCACCGGGGTGTCTTTCAACGTCAGCACATCGCTCATCAAATCGGAAGCGAAAGCATGCTCCACTTCCATATCCATACGCTCTTCGCCGAGGGCCACCGTGGCCCCGAGTTTGGCTACTATGTCCTGTATAGTCATATCTGCAAAAGTGTTGTTTATAGTGTATTTTGTGGGTGCAAATATACATACTTTTTTCGACATGACCAAATATTTTTTTCGTGGCAGCGCAGATTTGCCAAGAAGCATTGCGGTGTCGCGACAGCGCCCCAGCACCGTGGCACAATAAAATGTGGAAAGAGGCGTTATGGATAGCAAAATGACAAATATCGGACACCTGAAAAAAGGCGACTGCGTGGCCCTGGCGGCACCGGCACGAGCCGTGAACCCGGAAGAGATGGCTCCAGCCATCGCCATGATGCAGTCGTGGGGACTTGAAGTGGTGATCCCCGACGGCCTCTACCAGCGCGAAGGACAGCTGGCAGGCAGCGACAGCCACCGTGCAGCATTGATGCAAGGTCTTTTGGACAACCCTGACATCAAGGCCATCATCTGCTGCCGTGGCGGATACGGCACGGTGCGCATCGTCGACAGGCTCGATTTCAGCCGCTTTGCGCAACACCCCAAATGGATTGTCGGATACAGCGACATCACCGTGCTGCACAGCCACATCCACCGCGTCCTCGGTCTCCCCACGCTCCACGCCACAATGCCCATCAATTTCCCCGCCGACCTCCACCCCACCCTGGCCACCGAAAGCCTGCGTCGAGCCCTCTTTGAAGAACAGATGGACATCGAATGGCAGCAACCCGAAGACGAAGAGTGCACCGCGGGATTGCCGAGCGACAGAGACTATTGCCTCCGCAATGTCGAGATAGTAGGAGGCAACCTTTCCATCCTCTACAGCCTGATGGGTTCGCATTCGCAGATAGACACCCGGGGCAAGGTCCTTCTCGTCGAGGACCTCGACGAATACCTCTACCATATCGACCGTATGATGCAGACTCTCAAGCGTTCCGGCATGCTCGACAGCCTGGAGGCACTGCTCGTGGGCGGCATGAGCGACATGCACGACAACGCCACACCCTTTGGCCGCACGGCAGAACAAATTGTGCGCGAGGCTGTGGAGGACCGACCCTACCCAGTGATATTCGGAGCACCTTTCGGACACCTGGGCGACAACAACTTAGCCCTCCCATTGGGAACAAAATGCACGCTGGAAGTCTCCATTTCAAAAAAATGTCGTATCTTTGCACCCTGAATGCTGCTGATACATGTACCAAAACTCACTAACCGGCTGGGCTACACGCTGAAAGTGATTTTCAGCCACCTGCTCAAAGCCGAATACAGCATCACCACCGACGAGAAAGTCTTTCTCGCCCATGGCGACGCAAAATTGAGTTATGGACACAAGCGGCTGGGCGACAGCGTATTCATCAAGAGCCACACCCTGCTTTTCGAGACCACCATCGAGGATCAGGAACCCCACGCCGAATGCCACGACGGCCAATGGATACTCTTCCCCTCCTACGGACGCGACCTTGACTTCCGCTTCGACCCTTTGGCAGCGACCTTCTTCATGGTGACGCGCTACGAGGAATATCTGCCCCACCGCACCGACGAACACGGCCGCTTCCGCGCTGACGACAGTTTGGCCTACCAGGCCGGCTTCCTCGACCAGCCCGTGGTGGACCAGTGGGCGCAGATGATCGGGCGTGAGTTGGAGAAGCACTTCCCTGGATTCACGCTGCCGCAGAGAGGCTTCCGCTTCGTGCAGACCGTGGATGTCGACGCCGCATGGTGCTACCTCCACAAAGGCCTCTTCCGCACAGTGGTGGGAATCCTGCGCGACCTCCTGACGCACCGCCAGCCGGAAAAGGTGTGGCGCCGCCTCAAGGTGCTGACACACAAGGAACCCGACCCATACGACACCTTCGACTACATCATCGACCTCCACCGCCGACACCCCGACACCTACCTGATTTTCTTCATTCTGCTGGCCGACTACAGCCTCTACGACAAGCCGGCATCATACCTCAACGCCCACTTGCGAGAGCTGGTGAAGCATCTGTCCGACCATGCCAAGATGGGCATCCATCCTGGCTACAACTCACTGGAGAAGCCCCAGCAATCCGACATGGAAATCAAACGCTTGGAGGACATCATCCACCGCACCATCGTCAGGGCGCGCTTCCATTTCCTGCGGCTGCAACTCCCCCGCTCCTACCGCATTCTCCAACATGCAGGCATCCGCCACGACTACACTATGGGCTTCGCCGAAGCCGTGGGCTTCCGCGCCGGCATCAGCGAACCCTACCCTTTCTATGACCTCGAACGCGACATGGAAATGGAACTGACGATACACCCCTTCTGCGTGATGGACACCACACTGAAAAACTACCTCGGCCTCACGCCGGAAAAGGGCCTCGAGCAATGCATGAAACTGGTGGACACAATGGAAGCCGTTGGTGGCACCTACTGCTGCATAGTCCACAACCAGAACCTCTCGGAGCAAGACGGATGGGGCGGATGGCGCGAGAGTTATGAGAAAATGATTGAATACGCAGGGAACAAACAGGTTACGACATGATAAACTACAAAGAAAAACTGCAGCCCGTCAAGGCCTTCGTCTTCGACTTCGACGGCGTCATGACCAACGGCGACGTGTGGGTCTTCGGCGACGGTGAGACCGTACGCTGTGGAAACATAAAAGACGGATTTGCTGTGCAGTATGCGGTGAAGAAAGGCTACATCGTGGCCCTCATCTCCGGCGCCACGTCGAAAAGCATCGACAACCGCATGAAAATGTTGGGCGTGGAACAGGTCTACACAGGTTGCGCCGACAAAATAAAGACCTACGACGAATTCCTGAAAAACAACGATCTGACCGACGAACAGGTACTCTGCATGGGCGACGACCTGCCCGACTATCCCATGATGAAACGCGTCGGCGTGTCGGCCTGTCCTGCCGACGCCGCAGTGGAAATCAAGGAGATAGCCGATTACATATCGCTCTATCCCGGCGGGAAAGGATGTGTGCGCGATGTCATCGAACAGGTGCTACGGCTGCACGGCAATTGGTTCCACCCAGACGCCGTTGTATGGTAGTGCGCAAGTCCATAGCCATCCTCGTAGTGCTGACAGCCGTGGCCACAAGGCTGCCGGCACAGACTTTCGACACCGGCGACACCACCACGGAATACAACCACAAGGGGACATTCTACCACAACAAATTCGAGGGACGCAAGACCGCCAGCGGCGAGGTGTTCGACCAGAACCTCTTCACCGCCGCCCACTGGAAAATCAAACTGGGTACGTATGTACTTGTAACCAACCGCAATACAGGACTACAGGTAATTGTAAAAATCAACGACCGCTGCCCCAAACACGGAGTGCTCGACATGTCGCGACGCGCCGCGCACGCTATCGGCATCCGCGGCAGCCAGCCCGTGTCGCTCCGCATCCTTCCTCCAGGCTACGAGGTGACCTGCACTCGCCAGGACGAGAAGTTCGACTCTGTGCCATCACGCTTCGCTTCGGGCGAATATGCACTCAGCAACAGCAAGAATTGGCAGAACCATATAGCCTCGGCGCCGACGAAAGACATCAAGGAAAACGCCGCCACACAGGCGGGAAAAACAACGACGGCCACATCGACGGAGAAAAAACAAGCCCCCATGCCGGCAAAGAAGACAGCCACGACTGCAACACAACCCGAACCGCGCTTCAACCTGCTCATTGGCAACGCCCGGAGCCACGGCAATGCCTTCGAAATGATCGAGCGGCTGCCCGATCCCTACAAGGACAAAGCCGTCGTCGACCCCTCCGACGACAGCACCCTTACCGTCATCCTCGAAGTGAAACTGCCTGAAAAGAAAGCCATGGAACTCACCCGCGCGCTGAAACACACCTTCAAGGACTGCCACCTCGCCCCGGCAGAGTGAGTACACTCTCTCCCGTACCACAAAACGAAAATTGAAAAAAAAAGATTTTTTTTGCAATAATTAAATAATTATTATTATCTTTGCACAATCAATTCCAAACCTGACAAGAAGGCGAAAAATTGACGAAAAAAGTACTTAAAACGATAAAAATCAAGCCGTTGTGGCAACACTAAATAAACAGAAAAGCGAACATTGGGCATCCAAAATAGCGTCATTTTTGGTTACGATGATGCTATTTTCCTCCATTTGCACTGCGCAAAACGAGGGTCAGTACACGCATTTCATGTTCAATCGCCTCAGCTACAACCCTGCCTATGCCGGTAGTTCGGGAGCCATTTCCTTCACCCTCCTCTACAACAACCAGTGGCTCGGCCTCGACCTTCAGGCCCCCATCCCCGGTGTCAAGCCCGGAACCACACCCGTCAACTACCTCTTCTCCTTCGACATGCCTATCAACTGGCTGCACGGCGGAGTCGGTGTTCTCTTCAACTCCCAGTCGTTAGGCTACCACAACAACAACACCGTCAACCTCGACTACGCCTTCCGCATCTATTGGGGCCCCGGCAACCTGGCCGGTGCCATCGAGGCCAACCTCTACAGTTTCGGCTTCAACACCGCCAACCTCTATGGCTGCGACGACCTCACGGGCAACATCTACAGCCCTGTTTCTCAAGCTGGAGACCCCTCGGTGAACGGCAAAGACCTCTCCGATTTCATGGTCGACTTCTCCACGGGTCTCTACTACCAGGTACCCGGCGAGTGGTATGTGAGCCTCTCGGTGAAAAACCTCCTCGGTTCGCACAGCGACAAACTCAACTGGCAAAACGCCCGCACCGCTTACCTCATGGGAGGATACGAATACACCTTCACCTATAACCCATCCTTCAAACTCAAACCCTCGGCACTCATCAAAGCCGCAAGCCTCTCGGTCTACCAAGCCGAGGCTGCGCTCATCCTCGACTACGAGAACGCCTTCTGGGGAGGTCTGGGCTATCGTCTCCGCGATGCCTTCACCTTCATGGCCGGTGTGAACTGGAAATGGCTGCGCATCGGCGCCGCCTACGACCTGACGACCTCCAAACTCGGCACCATGAAATCGGGCCGCAGCTTCGGCACCTTCGAACTCTTCGTCAACGGCAGCTTCCGCATCGACAAACCGAAACACAACCCCACCGTGTCCAACAACACACGCCGCATCCGCTGACGCAATATAATATAAATATGTATTTCATATATAAATGAAACTTTTTTGAAAAAAAAACGTTTAAGTATAAAATAAAAAAATGACCATAATATGAAGAAGTTGCTTTTCATCATCGCCGCATCGACAGCTCTGATATGGAGCTGCAAATCCTCCAACAACGGAGAACTTGTGGGAGTCAACGACCGACCCTACTTTGAGGACATCGACCTCAAAGGCATGGTATTCATCAACCAGGGCAACTACACTATGGGTGCCGGCGTGCAGAACGCCACCTACGGCACACCTCCCCAGCCGCGCAAAATGCAGATCGGGTCATTCTTCATGGACGAGACCGAGATTACCAACAACGAATATCGCCAGTTCGTTGCCGCCGTCCGCGATTCCGTCGCCCGCCGTATCCTCGGCGAGGCCGGTGCCGACAACTTCCTCATCGAAGAGGACGAGTATGGCGAGCCACTCGACCCCCCCACGCTCAACTACAAGACGAAAATCAACTATTCCGACCCCGAGATACGCCAGTACCTCATCGACGGAGGGTTCTACATCATAGACATCTATCACCGCCGCGCCCTCGACGTATCGAAGATGAACTATGAATACTACTATATCGACTACACACAGGCTGCCGAGAAAGAAAACGGCGTCAGCACCAAAAGCGAATTCCGCGGCACCTCCTTCGCCGTGCGCCCCAAAGGACTGAACAACCGCAACTCTCAGATCCAGCGCGAATACATCAACATCTACCCCGACACCCTCTGCTGGGTCCACGACTATGCCTACAGCATGAACGAAGACTACACCCGCAGTTACTTCTCCTCGCCGGCCTACGACAACTATCCCGTCGTAGGTGTCAGCTGGCGTCAGGCCCAGGCCTTCTGCGTATGGCGTTCCAACATGCTCAACAACTACCTCCAGAGCATCAACTATTCGCAGCTCAACGACTTCCGTCTACCGACGGAGAGCGAGTGGGAGTTTGCCGCCCGTGGAGGCATCCAGGCCCAAAGCTATCCCTGGGGTGGTCCCTACGTGCGCAACCCCAACGGCTGCTTCCTCGCCAACTACGAGCCTCTTAAAGGCGCCTATGACGACGATGGCGGCGTGAAGACCCTCATGGTCGGACACTACGCCCCCAACGACTACGGCCTCTACGACATGGCCGGCAATGTCAGCGAGTGGTGCCTCGACGCCTTCAACGAGACCACCTACATCGTAGCCAACGCCGTGACGCCCTACTACAACTACACCCCCAAGGACGACGAGCCTCTCACCAGAAAACGCAAAGTGGTCCGTGGTGGCAGTTGGAAAGACCAGAAATACTTCATCCAAGTCCAGACCCGCGACTTCGAGTTCATGGACACCGCCAAGTGCTACATCGGCTTCCGCTGCGTGCAGCCCTACCTCGGCCGTGTCAAGGGCGACAACCTCCGCACCGCCTCCAACGTCGCTCGCTAAACCTTGGACCAACACAAGCACAATCAGAAAAAAAAGTAACACATTAACAAATAAGCAACCCACAAAAACAAATTCAAATTATGAGCTTCATCAACAATCTCGTTCGCAGTAAAGGCTACAAAACCTTCATGGGCTACCTCTATGGCTGGGGCGCAGCCGTCGTTATCATCGGAGCACTGTTCAAAATCAACCACTGGCCGGGCGCAGGCCCCATGCTTATCGCAGGTATGGGTACCGAGGCCGTCATCTTCTTCCTCTCGGCCTTCGAGCCGCCTCACAAGGAGTGGGACTGGAGCCTCGTCTATCCCGAGCTGGCCGGCATGGTCGACGACAGTGCCCTCTCTGGCGAAGAGGTGGAATATGACGAGAATGGCAACCCCATTGAGAAAACCGTCGATGTCCCCGCCCCTGTCAGCAAAGACCCGCTCAGCGCCAAACTGGACAAGATGCTCGAAGATGCCAATATCTCCCCCGAACTCATCGACCGCCTGGGGCAGGGCATGAGCAACCTGGCCAACAGCGCCAACTCCATGAACAATATGGCCACCGCCACCGCCGCCACCGACAAGTTCGTATCCAATATGGACAACGTCGCCAACCAGGCCGGCCGACTGCTCGAGAGCATGCAGGGCGCCCCCGAGGCCATCTCCACCCTCTCCACCATCTACCAGGAAACCGCCCAGTCGCTCAACGGAGAGGTCTCCTATGTCGAGGAGATGAAGAAGATGTCCGCCAGCCTCAGCAGCATCAACGCCATGTACGAGATGCAGATCAACAACGCCTCCACACAGATGAGCCTCAACAAAGAATTCGAGGAGAAAATGAGCTCCATGCTCTCCAACTTCACCGATTCTGCCGAGGGCATCAAGAAGTACAAAGAGCAGGTCGACGCTCTCACCCGCAAGGTCTCCGAACTCAACAATGTCTACGGCAACATGCTCGCCGCCATGCAGACCCGTATTTAAACTGAACCCATACTCTCTTATTAACCAATACGTAAACTAAAAAGGAATAGACAATGGGTGCAACAAACTGTCCGGAAACACCGCGACAAAAGATGATTACAATGATGTACCTCGTGTACACCGCCATGCTGGCACTGAACGTCTCGGCCGAAGTGGTCGAAGGCTTCCGCTCTGTCGGCACAGCAATGACCAACGCCAACATCAACCTGCAAGAAAAACTGGATGACACCTATTCCAACTTCGACGCGGCCCTCCAAAACAGCCGCGACAAAGTGCAGAACAGTTACGACAAAGCCCAGAAGGTGCGCCAGATTTCCAACGAACTGAAACAATACCTCGACAGCCTTGAATGCGAGTTCATCGGCAAGGTCAGCATGGCCGAGGCCAAAATCCACACCGACCCCGAGAACCCCGAAACCGTCGTCATCATCAACCTGAAGAACCCCGACGGCACCACCAACCTCGACAGTGTCCGCCGTGCCCTCCAGCTGGGCGGCTTCGCCTGGATGGAAAAAGGCCTCGACGACACACACGAAGCTCCGAAATTCTTCCTCGATGGTGCCACCGAGAACGGCACAGGCCAAGCCTACGACCTCCACAAGAAAATCTCCGAATACGTCACCAACGTCAAAGAAATTCTCGGCGAAGACTCCACGAAAGTCAAATTCCCCTTTGATGTCGACAAAATCTTCCTCGACAAGGAAGGCAAACCCTGCTCCTGGGAGGTGAAAAACTTCGACGAAGTCGTCGCCGGTGCCGGCCTGGTCACCCTGACCCGCATGAAAGCAGAGACCATGAACGCCGAATTCGACGCTGTCAACATGCTCTACAAGCAGGTCAGCAAGGGCGATAAGACCTTCAGCGACGTGGCCATGATTTCCCGTCCCCGTTCCACCTACATCCTTCAGGGCGGCACCTACGAGACCAAAATCAACGTGGCAGCCTACGACTCCAAGCAGACCTTCCGCGCCGTCATCAACGGGCAGAACCTCATCAGCGGCGACAGTGGCACCGTGGTCTACCGCACCACCTGCAACACCCTCGGTCCTCAGCGCATCACGGGTACCGCCTATGTCACCTCTCCTGACGGTGGCGAGGAGCAATACCCCATCAACGACGTCTACTTCGTCGCCAAGCCCGCCGGCGTTGTCCGTCTCGACGGCATGCAGGTCGTCTATGCCGGCCTTGAGAACCCCATCACCGTCTCGGCAGCCGGTATCGACAACCGCAACCTCAAACCCGTCATCGAAGGCGGTCAGTACAAGCTGAACAAAGGCACCGAAGAGGGTTCCTACGTCCTCATTCCTGCCGCAGGCTCCAAAAAACTCTCCATCCACGTCGATGCCACCATCGATGGCAAAACCACACGCGTGGGTTCGCAGACCGTCTTCGTGAAAGACATCCCCGCACCTGTCGTCAAAGTGGCCGGCGTCGAGAGCGGCGGACGTATCGCCAAAAAAGACATTTCGGCCAGTACCGTTGTTATCGCCACCAAGAGCAAAGACTTCAACCTGAAGATCGACAACCGCATGATTCGCATCGTCAAGATGACTGTCGGCATCGGCTCCCGCGAAGAAACTGTCAATGGTGCACGCTTCAACGAATCCATCGCATCCATGGTCAAGAAAGCCGTCAAAGGCGACAAACTCGTCATCCTGGCCGAAGTCATGATGCCCGACGGAAAGGCACAGACTGTCACCTACACCGCAACATTAAAATAAAAAAGATATGAAAAAAGTCCTGTTTTTCGTGTTTGCAATCGCAGCGTATTGCACCACAGCCTCGGCACAAAGCGTTATCGACGCTGACGACCAAAGCAACCCCAACGACTTCTACACCAAAGTCATCTCTACAGGCAAAAAAGCCATGCCCTTCCCCTCCGTGAGGCAGAGCGATGTCATCTGGGAGAAAGTCCAGTGGAGAGAGATTGACTTCAACGAAAAGTTCAACCAGTTCTTCTACTTCCCCCTCAGCAGCGAAACGAACACCCAGGGCCGCATCAATCTCGTCAACCTCATCATGCGCGCTGTCAGAAACGGCGAAATCTCCGTCTATGAAGACGACGATATGCTGCGCGAACTCGACATCACCGAGGCCATGCGTCAGCTTGTCGGCGATCCTTATACCAAACAAACGGAAGTCCTCGACGAAAACGACCAGCCCATCTATGACGAAGAAATCGACGACTACCTCATGAAGGACACCCTCATCACTCGTACCTTCGATAGCACCTCGGTATTGAAAATCCGCCTCAAAGAGAAGTGGTATATCGACAAACAGGACTCCCGCCAGAAAGTCAGAATCGTTGGTCTCTGCTTCCACTACATGAAGGAGAACATGCAGGGCAACTTCGCTCCCGCCACCTCGTTCTGGATTCCCATGGACCGCCTGGCCGTCCGCGACGTCCTCGTCAACGCCAATGCCTACGATGAGAACAACGACGTGGTCGAGCGTTCCTACGACGATGTCTTCATCCAGCGCTATTTCGACAGCTACATCATCCGCCAGTCCAACGACTACAACCGCGCCATCAGCGACTACCTCACCGGCGAGGACGCCATCCTCGAATCGCAGCGCCTCGAAGAAGAACTCTTCAACATCGAGTCCGACATGTGGGAATACTAATCTGTTTCGACGCCAAGCAAGAAAAAAAAATCAAAGGTAAAAAAAACAAGAGTTAAGAGTCTCCGAAACTCTTAACTCTTTTTTCTGTCAATGAAAAGCTCGCTGCCCATCGTCCTCCTTCTCCTCCTCTTGACCCTTTCCGCCAAGGGGCAGACCGTCGACGCGGACCCTGCCTCCAACCCCGACAATTTCTACGTCAACCAGCCCCTCGGCGACATGCACCCCCAGCCCCTACCCTTCCTCCGCGATGTCGACATCGTCTGGAGCACCACCCTCTGGAAGACCATCCATGTGCAGGAACTCTTCAACCAGTTCTTCTATTTCCCTGACGACGAATACATCACTTTCGGCAAGAAAAGCCTGGCCTACATCCTTTGGGATGCCGTGGTGGCCAATGAGATACCCATCTACGATGACGACCGCGTCCTCATCCCGCTCGACAACGACGAGTTCGTCCGCCGCTTCACCCGTGCCGACACCCTCCAGCTCGAGATAGGCTACGACGAGGACGAGAACGAAATCTATGAAACCGTCATACGCCCCCGCCATTTCGACGGCTCCGAAATCCTCGCCTACTCTCTGCGCGAAGTGTGGTTCGTCGGCCGTCAGGACACCCGCCAGGACTCTCGACGCATAGCCCTGGCCCCCATCAAAGAGACCTACCGCGAACTGCCTAACGGCGAGGACATCTATCTCGGCAACCTTCCCATCTTCTGGATTCCCCTCCAACACCCTGCCGTCCGCAACCTCCTCGTGCGCTACACCGCCTATGTCGACCCCGAAAACATAGCCCGCCAGCCCTCCTGGGACTGGGTCTTCCTCGCCCAATACTACAACGCACTCACCACCCGCGAGAGCAATCTTTACGACCGCTCCGTGAGCAACTACCTCACCGGCGAGGACGCCGTCCTCGAAGCCGCTCTCATCGAAGACAAAGTCATGCAGGTAGAGAACGACATGTGGGAATATTAGGGCTGTCGCGCGAAAAAACTAATTATTGGTATATCTCCTCCAGCGCTCTATGCACTGTTCCATGTCGGCTGGCAGGGGACTCTCGAAGTGGAGATGCTCCATGGTGGCGGGATGCTCGAAACCCAGCACCCTGGCATGCAGTGCCTGCCGTGGCAGCACGGCAAAGCAGTTCTCCACAAACTGTCTGTATCTTGAGAAAGTGGTACCCTTCAGGATTTCATCGCCGCCGTAGGCAGCATCGCTGAAAAGCGGATGGCCTATATGGCGCATGTGGGCCCTGATCTGATGCGTCCGTCCGGTCTCCAGCACACACTCCACCAGCGTCACATAGCCGAACCTCTCCAGCACCCGCCAGTGCGTAACGGCATGCTTGCCGCGCTGCTCCTCTTCGGGGACACCCTCCTCGTGCGGGAAAACGCACATCACCTTCCTGTCATGCGGCGAGCGGCCTATGTTGCCCACGATGGTGCCGTGGTCGTCGTCGAAATCGCCCCATACCAAGGCAATGTATTTGCGCTCTATGGAGTGGACGAAGAACTGACGCGCCAACGCCACCTGCGCCTCCTCGTTCTTGGCCACCAGCAGCAGCCCCGAGGTGTCCTTGTCTATGCGATGCACCAGCAGCGGTCTGGCCTCGGCGCCTCCGCGCGTGGTCTTCCCCTGCAGGTAGAACAGCAGACCGTTCACCAGCGTCCCCGTCCAGTTGCCCACGCCGGGGTGTACCACCAGCCCTGCGGGCTTGTCGACCACCAGCACATCCTCATCCTCGTAGACGATGGTCAGCGGCATCTCTTCGGGCAGCAACTCGAACTCGTGCGGCGGCTCCGGCAGCAGGACGCTAATCTCGTCCAGCGGCTTCACCCTGTAGTTGGCCTTGGCGGCCTTGCCGTTCACCAGCACACACTCCGCCTTCGTAGCGGCCTGAATCTTTGTGCGCGACACACCTTGCAGGCGCATCTGCAGGTATCTGTCGATGCGCAGCATCTCCTGTCCGCGATCCACCACGATGTGGTGGTGTTCATACAACTCCTGCTGTTCTTCCTGTTCCAGTTCCAAATCCCGTTGCTCTTCTGCCATTCTTTCAGTGTTTGACAATAAATTTGACCATGCCGGAGGCTCCCGAGCGTTCCGATGTCCACTGCGCCACATACACCCCCTCGGCCATCGCCGCCGTAGCCACGACGCTCTCGCGCGTCTCGGCCACAAGCCGTCCCCGCATGTCGAAAATCCTTATCCGGCTCCCTTCGGGGAGACCTTCTATCCGCATCTGCTGCGACGACGGGTTGGGCACCGCCCTGCATCCCGACGCCTGCTGCGGGCTTTCCACGCCCACCATGGCGGCCGTGCCGAAGTAGGGCCTCATCATCAGCGACCCGCGGAGGATGCTCTGCTGCCACTCCGTGCCCGTGAGATAAAAGATGCGCTCGCGCGTGTCGCGACTGCGGTCGAAGCCCATGTTGATATAGCGGTTGTTGCCCTGTTCGAAACCCACGAAAAGCGTGTCCGCCACCACCACCGGGCGTTCCAGCACATAGCGGTGGAATGCGTTGACCTCGCCCGGCTGCGGGTACCGGCTCCGGCTGTCGCGATAGACCACCTCGCCGGGTTGCCCTCCCTCGCAGTGCCACACCGTCAGATAGAACGGCACCTCCTCGTTCTCGTCGCGCAACGTGTGGTTGAAACATATCTCCACGGCCGTCAGCGTGTCCTCCTCGTTGAGGTCGAACCTGTAGGCCAGGAAGACCCTGCTGGCTGTCGACGTGAGGCCGTAGCCGTCCTCCGCCGTACCGTCGTCGTAAGCATAGTAGTCGGCAAAAACCTGGCGGAAACGCACGGTGTCGTTCTCGCCATGGTCGTCGCCGCCCACACCCTCTCTCACCGTGTGCACCACCGTGTAGCTCCGCGCCCCCTCCCCTTCGGGGAAAGCGTAGCCCACCGACGGACGCGCATGGGCCTGCGCATCCTGGTAGGTGCCGTCGGGCAGGAACGCCGGGGCGTTCTCGTAGCCGCCATCGTAGCAGTGCAGCGTGTCGCCGCGCCCGTCGACGATGGCGTAGCCATAGTGTGTGGCCAAAGGCATAGAGAAAAGGTTGGCGATGGTCATCTCGAGCGCCGGGGCCATCTCGCTGCGCCGGTACTGCCGCGCGGGCATGGCGGCATAGTGCGCCAGCAGCGACGGCGCAGGCTCCACGAAGGCCACGTCCCTGAACGAGGCATCGCCCGTGGTACGGCGGCCTCGGTCCACCACGACATAGTCTATGTGCCACTGGTCGCCGTTGCCCGACAGTCCGGGCTTGCTGGTGCTCGTCTGGCTGCAGATGTTGCGGAAGCGGAAGCGGAAGGCGTCGTTGAGGAACTGTGTGTCGGCCACGGCGATGGCCACATACTGCCACGCCCTGCCTGTGGCGGCCAGCAGCGAATCCACCGTCGTGCCGCCGCGCCCCCACACCGTCACCCACGTGCTGTCGGCTTCGCGGAAGAACTCCACGAGGAGCGAATCCCCGGCCTCGGGAGCGTCGCCGATGGTCTCCCAGCGGTTGCCGCCGCCCCCTCCGGGGAGGTAGAAGAAACTCACCACCACCGAGTCCGCCGGCGTCAGGCCGGCGAGGAGCAGGCTGCGCGAGAGGAGTGTGTCGGCGGGGTAGCGTCCCGCCCCGGCGCCGGGATAGAGGGCTCCGTCGGCGCCTATGGCGTCCAGCGTGGCCACGCCCACCGTGGGGGGCAGGAGCCCTGCGCCGCCGCTCAGCGTCGCGCCGCCACGCTGCCAGAGGGCCGCCGAGGGGAACGGCTCGCCGGAGGCGAAGTCGTCGAAGAAAGGCAGTGCCACGGCCTCGTCGGAGGCCTTGGCCGTCGGGGGAACCACGGGACCCCGCAGCAGCGGCAGCAGCACCTCCTGCGCCGCCACACGCGGCAGCGCCAGCGCCGCCATACAGCACCACAACGCCGCCCCGCGGCACCAATGTCCGCCCGTCCCCTGCCCTACCATGTCCAGCTCTCCTCGTTAGCCTCTATCTCGTCGGGCGTCGGCCGCCCGTCGTCAATGTCGTTGGGATCCACAATCTTGCTCGAATCGACCCTGAAGTCGCTCACCATCTTGGCCACGTCGGTGTTGTTGGCGTCGATATACCACAGCTCGACATTCGAGCCGTAGAGATACTTGTTCACACCCGTGTAGTCGGGTTCCTGACGGTAGACCACCGCCGTGGCCTTGTCCTTGACGCCTTTGAAATGCTCACGGCCCACGTTGAGCGAAACCGACACGATGTCCCTGCGGGCCTTGTCGGCGGTCTTGCCGATCACGAAGGGCACACTGCTCGTCCCCGAACCGTCGCCGCTGCCCACCACAAGGTCCACCACCGTGCCGCGCGGCACCTGCTGGCCGGCATAGAGGTTCTTGCCACGGCTGCTCTGGTCCACGACGCTGTTCTTATAGGGGTCGTCCACGAAGGTGAGCCGTCCCACCTCCAGACCCACGGCATAGAGTTCCGAGACGGCCTGCCTCACCGAGAGGCCCGCCAGCTCGGGCAGCACAGCGTCGTCGGCGTTGTAGGCCGTGATGCTCACATACACCTTGCGTCCGCTCTTCACCATGGTGCCCCCCTTGGGGTCCTGCGTCAGGATGGTGCCGCCCTCCACGCCCTGGTGGAAGAGGGAATCCATCACCACGAATTCAAGCCCAATGGCGTTGTCGGCCTCGGCCTCGACGATGTTCTTGCCCACCATGTCGGGCATCTCGTATTCCTCCCCCTGGCGGGCATAGATGCGGATGAACAGGAACACCAGCATCAGCACCACCAGCGACACCGCCACCATCAGCAGCAGATGCAGCAACCAAGGAAACCGCTTGAAAAAATTCTCTTTAGCCATAAAAAAATTTCTATAAGTCTATCAAATCCATAATAACTGTCAAAAAAACCTGCCCCCGGCTCACACCAGCGTTCCCAGCAGCGTGGCCGCCGTGACGTCGTCCACCCTCACCCTCCTGTAGGTCCCCGCCACGGCGTCGCCGCGGTCGAACACCAGCACCTTGTTCTGGCTGTTGCGGCCGAAGAGGCGCTCCTTCGAGCGGTGGCTCTCGCCCTCCACCAGCACCTCGTACACCCTGCCCACCTCCTCGCGGTTGTTCTCCAGGGCTATCCGGCCCTGCAGGGCGATAATCTCGTTGAGGCGGCGCGTCTTCTCCGCCTCGCTGATGTCGTCGGCCATGTGGCGCGAGGCATAGGTGCCCTCGCGCTGCGAGTATTTGAACATGAAGGCATAGTCGTAGCGCACCGTGCGGAAAAGCTCCAGCGTCAGCTCGTGGTCCTCGAGGGTCTCGCCGCAGAAACCCGCGATGACGTCCGTGGTGATGGAGCAGTCGGGCAGATGGCGGCGGATGGACGCCACACGGTCCAGATACCACTCCACGGTGTACTTCCTGTTCATCAGCTTCAGCATCCTGTCGCTGCCGCTCTGCACAGGCAGATGGATGCAGCGGCAGATGTTGTCGTGTGCCGCCATGACCTCCAGGAGCTTGTCGCTGAGGTCCTTGGGGTGCGACGTGGCGAAGCGCACCCGCAGCCGCGGGTCGATGGCCGCCACGCGGTCCATCAGCTCCGGGAAAGTCGTCGGCACACCGTCGGCGCCCTGCCAGCAGTAGGAGTTCACGTTCTGCCCCAGGAGCGTCACCTCGCGGTAGCCGCGCCCGAAGAGCGTCCGTGCCTCGTCGACGATGGTCTGCGGGTCGCGGCTGCGTTCGCGGCCGCGTGTGTAAGGCACCACGCAGTAGGAGCAATAGTTCTGGCATCCGCGCATGATGCTGATATAGGCCGAGATGCCGTTGCCCGCCAGGCGCACAGGCTCGATGTCGGCATAGGTCTCCGTGGTGCTCAGTTCCACGTCGGCAGCCTTGCCGCCACGCCGCACGTCGGCCAACATCGCCGGCAAACGGCGATAGGCGTCGGGACCGCAGACGAAACTCACGTTGTCCTCCTCGGCCATCAGGCGGCTCTGCAGCCGCTCGGCCATGCAGCCCAGCACACCCACGCGCAGCCCCGGCCGACGCGTCTGCATCGCCCGCAGCTCGCGCACACGGTGGCGCACACGCTGCTCCGCGTTGTCGCGGATGGCGCAGGTGTTGATGAGGATGAAGTCCGCCTCCTCCACACTGCCGCTCACACCATAGCCCGCACCATGCAGAATCGACGCAATCACCTCGCTGTCCGCGAAATTCATCTGGCACCCGTAAGTCTCTATATATATCTTTTCCATCAGTATGCAATAAAAATCAAACTGCAAAGATACGAAAAAAAACCGACACATCGGAAAAAAACTCCTTTCCCGTCCGCTTCACTCCCCCGGGAAGCCGTGCAGGGCGTTTGCCGCGCTTCGCGACCGGCCTGCGTCCCGCCGGACACTCCGGGCCTTCTGCCGCTCCCCGGGGAAGCCATTTTCTTGACTACGCTTCCACCCTCATGCTCAACACATTGCAACAATCAACTCTTTCCTATCTCTATATGAACAAATTTCCGACCTTTTACAAAAAATTTCATTGGTAGGCAATAAACCGACGATGGCAGCGTTATGATGGGGCGAACAGTGGGGATTGGGCCACCGGGCGGCATGGCGGCATCGGAAAACCCCTGCCGGCATGACGGCATCGGCGGACGGGTCCGAAATGAAATAAAACAGTCTGAAACGATACAAAAACAGAGAGATATGGCAAAACAAGACCAGGGAATCATCGGAGGCTTCAGGGGGACGATAGGACCCGTGATAGGCTACCAGTGGCGGGGACGCTGGTGTCTGCGGGCGCGGCCGCAGCGCGTGAGCAATCCGCGTACGGAGGCGCAGCAGGAACACCGCAGGCTCTTCCGCGAGATGGTGCAGACGGCCAGCCGCCTCAACGGAGCCCTGCGCCACGGCCTGCGGCAGGCCTCGCTGGAGATGGGCATGACAGAGGGCAACCTCTTCGTGAAGATGAACAAGGACTGCTTCCGTCCGCAAGGCATAGACTACGAGGCCCTTGAGCTCAGCGCCGGCCCCGTGGCGCCGGTGGCTTTCGGTCCTGCACGGATCGACGCACAGGGGGTGATGCACGTGGAGTTTGAGAAGAACCCCCTGCGCCTCGCCTCCTCGGCCACCGACGAGGTGCACGTGGTGCTCTACTGCCCCGCGCAGCAGCGCCTGCTGCAGGCCGCACCGGTGCACCGCAAGAGCAAGCGGCTGAGCATCAGCCTCCCCGACGAATGGCTCGGCATGGAGATCCACGCCTACGGCTTCGTGACGGACCACCGCCAGTGGGCGTCGGCCACGACATATATCCCCATAGAGGCATCCGCCGCAAGGCCAGCCGCCGACAGCGGCGCGGCAGCGTCAGCCCTCACGGCGGCAACGGAAGCGAGCCTCTCCTCCACGCCCGCAACGGTACACACAGCCGATATTAAAACCACAAAAAGAGACCATTATGAAGAAGAGAGCCATCCTGACGGCCTTCGTGCTGACGGCGGCGGCGGCCTGCGGCCAGCGATGGGATAGCGCCGCCGGGCGGTGCCTGGGCGACTCGGCCTGGCGGGCCGACGTGAAGACGGCGACGCTCACACGCGACGGCGTGGAGATGGAACCTCCGGTGCTGACGTTCAACAGAATGGGCCAGACCGAGGAGGGATTGGTGCTGCAGTTCGACGTGCTGGCCGACGAGGGGGAGAACCTGCGCTACACCATAGCCCACTGCGACCGCCACTGGCGGCGCGACGCGCTGGAACCCTACGAGTTCATGACGGGCTTCGAGAGCGCCCCCATAGAGAACATCGAGTTCTCCTTCGCCACGCTGCGCCCCTATGTGCACTACAGCCAGCGGCTGCCGTCGCGTGGCGCGGCTTTCACGCATTCGGGAAACTACATCCTCTACGTCACCACCGACGACGGCTCGGACACACTGCTGAGCCGCCGCTTCTGGGTGAGCGAGGGTTCTGTGGAGACAGAGGCCACCGTGGCGCGGCCCTTCGACGGCGTGGGCATCCGCGAGCGGCAGGAGGTGGACGTGAGCCTCTCGGGCGCGGGGGCAAGGCCGGAATACGAGCATGTGCTCCTGCAGCAGAACGGGCGCCAGGACAACGCCCGCTGGCTGGCCTACAGCGGCAGCGACGGATGCTGCAAACGCGCCTACCGCTACCGCCAGGAGAACATCTTCGACGGCGGCAACACCTTCCGCTTCTTCGACTGCTCCAACCTGCACGCGCCGATGTACAACATCGTGCGTGTGGAGGATTACGGCGGCGAGAAGTTCGCCATCGTGCGCCCCGAAGAGGACCGCTCGCGCAAGCACTACCTCAGCGAGCGGACGCTGCCAGGAGGCATGAAGGTCAGCGTGTCGGACCGCAGCAACAAGGCCGTGGAGGCCGACTATGTGTGGGTGAACCTGAGCCTGCCCATGGCACAGCCGTGGCTGGACAGGGAGGTCTATGTGGTGGGGCAGCTGACGGACTGGCGTCTCGATTCCACCAGCCGCATGGACTACAAGCCCGAATACCGCGCCTACACCAAGCGGCTGCTCCTGAAGCAGGGCTACTACAGCTACCAGCTCCTCACCGTGGGAAGGGCCATCGAGCAGTCGGCCACGGCGACGCTGGAGGGCGACCACACGGAGACCCCCAACGTGTACACCGTCTATGTGTACCTCCGCGAACCCAGCGACCGCGCCGACCGGCTGGTGGACGTGAAGCGCGTGGCGGCAGGGCGATAGCGTCGGAGCGGGAGCGTTTACCTTTTTTTTTATTTGTAGGAAGCCTTCAGGACGAGGAGACGGGAGGTGGAGGGGGTGACGCGGAAGCGGTTGTCGAGGCGGAGGCCCACCACCCATACGATGCGGCCGTCGGCATCGATGGCCACATGGACGCAACGTTTCTCAAAGACATTGATTTTGCAATCCTTCAGGAAGTCGCTCAGGCGGCGCGGATGGTCCATGCCGAGCGGGAAGAAGCGGTCGCCGGGCTGCCAGGGGCGCAGGCTGAGCGGCAGGTGGAGACTGTCGGCGTCGACGCACTCCTGCAGGCAGAGGGCATCGCGCTCCCGCGCCGACGGCGCGGGAGGCACGGAGGCCGTGGCCGTGGAGAGCGTGGGCGACACCGCGAAGTCGCGCTCGACCACCAGCAGGCGCTGACGGTCGATGGCGGCGGCGTGGGTAGCGCTGAGGAAGAGGGATCCCGTGCGCGGCCTGCGCAGGGCCTCGGCCACCTCGGCAGCCACGGCGCTGCTGAAGCCGTAGGGGCGGAGAAGCTCGAAGAGGAGCGTGGGCAGCGGCTCGAGAGCGAGGAGGTCGGCGAGGACGAAGCTGTGGAAGCCGAAGCCGAAGGGCGAGCGGCCGCTGCGGCGCAGGCGGCGCGAGAGGTCGTCGACGGCGCGGCCATAGACCTCGCCGGCCTGGGCGAAACGCTCGAGGTTGGCGGCCATGGTGGCGTCGACGGAGGGATAGAGTTCGCGCAGGAGGGGCATGAGGCGCAGACGTATGCGGTTGCGCTGCGCGTCGAGGAGGGCGTTGGTGTAGTCGTCGGCGAAAGGCAGGGCGTGGGACTGGACATAGGCGTCGATGTCGGCCCGCGAGAAGCAGAGCATGGGGCGCACCACGGCGAGGCTGCCGAGGCGCGAGCGCGGGCGGATGCCGTGGAGTCCCGAGATACCGGTGCCACGGAAGAGATTGAGGAAGAAAGTCTCCACGGAGTCGTCGCGGTGGTGTGCGGTGGCCACGGCGGCGAAGCCGTGGGAGCGGCAGATGTCGTCGAAGAAGGCATAGCGCAGATGTCGCGCTGCCTCCTCGATGCTGCGGCCGGTGGCGGCAGCAACGGCGAGGGTGTCGAAGTCGGCGGTGAAGAACGGGACACCGAAGTCGCCGGCCATGCGCCGCACGAGGGCCTGGTCGCGGTCGCAGTCGCCGGGGCGGAGGTGGAAGTTGCAGTGGGCTACGGCGAAGGGAATGGCGGCACGATGGAAGAGGTGTGCCATGCAGACGGAGTCGCGTCCGCCGCTGACAGCGAGCAGCACCTCCTGCCCGGGGGACAGGAGGTGCTGCTGGAGGATGAAGTCGGTGAAGCGTTGCAGCATGTGCCAAGAGACTTAGCGAAGAATCATCTTGCGCATGCGGCGGACCCCTTCGACCTCGATGCCATAGTAGTAGACGCCGGAGGAGTGGCCAGAGAGGTCGAGGGTGATGCTGTGCTCGCCGGCGGGGTAGAAGCCCGAGAAGCTGTTGAGCACATGGCCCATGGCATCGACCACGAAGAAGCGTACGTCGGCGTCGAAAGGCAGCGAGAAGGGCACAGTGGTGACCCCTTCATGGGGGTTGGGGAAGTTCTGGTCGAGGACGAAGTCGTTGACTTCGACGACAGGCACACCTTCGGCGGAGCTGCGCACCTCGACGATGGAGGTCTGGTTGTTCTCCGGCACGGCATCGTCGCTGAGGGTGAGCCGTGCGCTGCCGCTGTAGGAGGAGCCGGGAGCCTTGGCGATGTGGCGGTCGAAGAAGAGGCCCACGGTGCTGCCGGCGTTGATGGTGC
Organism: Bacteroidales bacterium; assembly: GCA_017480525.1. Classification (GTDB taxonomy): domain Bacteria; phylum Bacteroidota; class Bacteroidia; order Bacteroidales; family P3; genus Colimorpha. The sequence continues at coordinate 50,661 of JAFVAM010000003.1, forward strand.
GCGTGAAGTTCTGCGAGAGGGTTTCGCCGTTGATGGTGACATCGACATGGACGACACCGGAGGCGAAGGGTGTGTTGCCGTTGTTGCGGACGCTGACATAGACGCGGCAGTCGCTCTGCGAATTCTCGATGACGACGACCTTGAGGGCTTCGAGGTCGAGGATGGACGGCAGGATGACGTCGGTGGTGTCGTTGGAGGCATCGTTGTCGCCGGGGACATGGACATAGGCCTTGACATTGCTATAGCCTGTGGCACGGGCCGGGAGGCGATAGCTGAAGGTGTGGTAGTCGGTGGCGAGGGCGGCGAGAGGATAGGCATGGGAGAAGGTCTCCACATGTGCGTTGGCCTCGTTGCCGTCGGTGAAGAAGCCCACCTCGAAGTTGTTGGCACCGCGGGCGCCACGGTTGTCGATGATGAGCGAGACGGTGTACCCGCTCTGCGGTGTGCCATCGAGGACAACGGCCCTGGCGGCGATGTCGGTGATGGAGGTGACGCAGTCGACGCGCTTGGTGATGGTGTCGTTGTAGATGTAGTCGTTCTGCTCGCTCTTGATGATGCCGGTGAGCTTGAGGATGCCCATGGGCGCACGATACTTCCGCTTGAAGGTGTAGTTGAAGTATTCCAAGGAGGACAGCGGGCGACCGAGGAGTTCGTTGAAGTCGAGTTCTTCGGAAACGGGGTTGAGGTCGTTGACGAGGTAGGTGGCAGTGGCGTGGGTGATGGCGCTGGCGCCGAAGTTGCGTATGCGCATGGTAATCTGGATGGAATCGCCAGCCACGACTTTGTCGAGCGGGTAGAGGAAGGAGTGTGCCGAAATGTCGTTGTCGAGCGGTCTGAGGACATAAGTGCGGGTGGCGGAGTCGTTGTCGCGGTAGATGTCGGCCGAGGAGTACATGGTGAACGCCGTGATGGAGAAGGTGTCGGGGAAGTCGCTGGAGATTACGAAGGGAGCCGTGAAGGTGAAGGTGTCGGTGGCTCCGGGAGGCAGAAGGGCGGGTACGAGACTCTCCTTGGGCAGGTAGGTTCCATAGTGGATGTAGCCCATGGGGATGCTGGTGATGGTGTCGGTGCCGTAGTTGCGGACGAGGACCTTGGGATAGAGGGTCTGACCATAAGCGGGGTCCGAAGGCTCGATGATGGAGACGATGCCGATGTCGACGGGACGAGCGGCACGGCCGATACGGAAGTTGTCGATGGCGCAGCCTTCGCCGAAGGCGGCGGTGGCAGAGGAGCCGACAGGCGTGGTGTAGACGAAGCGGAACTGGAGGCGCTCGTTGAAGTCGCCAGAGAGGCCGCCACGATAGTTGGTGGGGATGTAGTAGAGGTCGTAGCTGCTGCCGTTGGTGGTGCCGTCGAAGCATTCGTCGTCGCTGTTGTTGTACCAGTGGGTCAGAGAGTCGCGATAGGCGTTCTCCCACTGGCCTTCGAAGTTGTAGAACTCCAGGCGGAGGCTGCTCTTGTTGGTGAGGTTGCGGCGGATGCGGACGGTGATGGTGTCGATGCGGATCTGGTGGATGTCGATGATGGGGCTATAGAGATAGCTGACATTGCCACGGGTGCCGGTGACGATGGTCGAGTGGAGGTCGGTGACCCACGCCCTGGGGGCGGAGTAGGCGGCGTTGAGGCGCGTCTTGGTGGGGGTGCCGAGTTCCCAGTAGTTGCGTGTGTAGTTGTTGTATCCCTTGGGTGCATACCAACGTTCGTCGATGTCGAAGTCGTCGTCGATGGGCGGTTCCACGACATAGAAGCGGCTGTACTGGTAGCGGAGGGTGTCGTTGGAGCGGTTGGCGTCGGCATTGTTGAAATACCAGATGGTCAGGTCGGAGGTGCCATAGGGGAAGACGTGCGGCGGGATGTTGACGATGGCCGAAGCACCGGGAGTGATGGAGCCGTTGTAGGGGATAGTGCCCACGCCTGCCGAGTCGTTCTCTGGACTGTCGAAGCGATAGTAGAACGTCGGGTTGTCGATGTTGGTGAGGCCTTTGTTGGAGACCCGGAAGGAGATGTTGACCGGGGTGTCGTTGTCGATGATGTAGTTGCGCGGGGAGACAATCTGAGCCACCGCGAGGTCGGTCTGGATGGGGTCGGGGTCCACATAGAGGAGGAAGTCGATGACATGGCCCGACATGTCCTCCGGGATGCCCGTGGTGGGGTTGGCTGTGGCCGCGAAGTCGGAGTTGCGGCCGACGACGACGCGCATGCGCATGAAGCCGTAGGAGGCGTTGTTGGAGATGGAGATGTAGGATGACAACATCTGTCGGTCGTAGAAAATCTCGCCGGGGACGACGGCCTCGTCGGTGCCGTTGAAATTGCCGTTGCGGTCGAAGTCGATGTATACCCATGCGCGCACACGCTCGGACTGCGCCGTGGGGTCGAGGGCGGTGACCTCGATGAAGATGGAATCGCTCAGGCCACGACGGACGTGGAGCACGGGATAGTCGGGGGCGGCATAGGAGGCGAGGTTGGTGTAGGAGCGTCCCTGCTGCGAAATGTCGAAGTCTATTTCATTAAATGATACGCGCGTGATGTCGAAGGTGGGATCCTTGGACTTGGAGATGCTGTAGGTGCTTTCAGCCAGGGAGCGGAAGGTGTAGACATTGCGCAGGGTGTCGTTGCGGCGGGTCTCGTCGGCAGCGAGGTCGGTCCAGACGTTGAGGGTGTAGCTCTGGGTCTGGGTGGGGGTGGGAATCTGGAGGAGGGTGGCGAAGGTGTACACGTGGGTCTGGCCTGCGGCGATGTTGGTCGCGCAGGTCTCGGTGACCTCCTGGATGACATTGTTGCCGCGCTTGAGCTGGAAGGTGACAGGGATGTTGGACTTGGCGAGGGTGCCATAGTTGGCTATGCGCACACGCACGGTGTCGTTCTCCATGTAGACACGTCCGCCCAGCGGGGCCAGGACGGCCTCCATGGCCACATCGTTGGGACGCGGGGCCGCCACACGCACCCATACCGGGGCGTAGGCGCTGTAGCAGTTGTGAGAGGATTTGCAGTTGATGAAGTAGACGCTGTCGCTGAAGTACTGGGGCGTATTGCTCCACTTGACGGAGCTGTTGTAGGCCGAGGGATGATAGAAGGGGTTGGCGAGGGTGTCGCGATACCAGCTGATGGCAAGGCGGTTCTCCTGCGAGGCGCGGACCTCGCCCCAGGTGCCGTAGGGCAAGATGGTGTCGTAGCCCACAGGCGGGGCGGGCGAATAGTAGGCGTCGATGACAGGCGACTGGCTGTTGACAGTGGCCGAGGTGGTGTCGTTGTCGACGGTGACATCGGTGTCGAGTTTGACCCATCCGCGGAGGCGCACCTTGATGTCGATGGCGGTGTCGGTGGGATAGAGGTTGGCGGGAGCCGAGAAGGTGAGGGTGGTGCTACTCAAGAGGTCGGCGCTGATGGCCCAGAGGTCCTCGGTGAGGACGACGGTCTCCTCGACGGTGTCGGGCATGGTGGAGATGGAGACGCCCGCAGGCTGGGTGATGATGGGATGGTAGCCAATCTTGACTGCGGTGCCGGCGTCGATGTCCTTGAAGCCGACGTTCTTGATGGTGATGGAGAGATGGGCGTCGGTGAGGTTGCAGCCTGTGCGGTCGGAGGCCATACGCGTGGCGGTGAGGTTGTAGGCCGGTGCGAGGAAGAACTCGGTGGTGCGCTGGTTGTCGTCGAGGGAGCTGTCGGCAGGCAGGACGATGACCACGCGGACGCGGTTGGTGTCGGTGATGCCGAGGACCGTGGGGATATACGTGCTTGCCAACTTGGACTGTGCCACGGGGAGGGCACCCAGCGGGATGTTGGGAGAACGGGTCTCGGTCTCATGGCCCTCGATGTAGGCATACCAGTAGGCGTCGGTCTCGGGCGACTGACCGTTGTTGTAGAACTCGGCAATGACGAGGACGGAGTCGGACTCGATGTTCGGCGGACGGTTGGTAGTGTAGTTGAAGTTGAGGTTGGCGGGCATGACGGGTTCGATGATGCGGATGACGGCCACGTCGTGGGCCACGATGGTCATTTCGTGGGCGCCGATGGTGGGGCCGGGGATCTGGTTGCGCGTGCGTCCATCGAAATCGTCGGGGACATCGGAGAGGTAGTATCCGATGCCGGCGACATTGGTCATGACAAGATGGAGGTCGTCGTCGGCAGCGAAGTAGGGTTCGGTGAAGACAGAGTTGCCGTCGTCGGAGTTTTTCGTCTGGAGGGCGGCGAGGTCGTCGACCACCGTTTTCCAGTAGAAGGGACGGGAGCTGAGGGTGTAGTAGGCGTTGAAATTGGACTCCACGACGGTGTTCAGCTCGGCGACATAGGTGGCATAGCCTTTGCTGAAGTTGGAGAAGATATTGTTTGAGATATGGATGTCGGAGACAGTGGTGCCGGAATAGAAGCCGTAGGAGTTTTCGGAGAAGGCCTGCGTGACCTCGCCGCCGTAGACACGGATGGTGTTGAAGTGGATGTAGACGCTGGACGAGGTGCTGTCAATCCAGATGCCCGCAGGCTTGTTGCCGCTGGAGCCGGTGCCGTAGCAGGAAATCATGTTGTTGACAACCATGGCGGGGTTGGCGGCGGAGGCGTTGATGTGTTCGAGCTGGATGCCGCGCTTGCCGCCGTTCTTGTTGTCGAAGAGGACAAGGTTGTTCTTGCTGATGCCGACGTTGCCCGCCGTCTGGGCCAAGTAGATGCCTGTCAGGGCGCGGCCTGTTACTTCGACGCCCGAACGGATGGTGTTGCCAGCGATGTTGATGCCGTCGACATTGCGGACATTGATACCCTGCGACATAAAGTTGCGGAAGCTGTTGCCCGTGATAGTGAAGCTGGAGAAGTTGCCGTTGCCGAGGGTGCGGAAAGCATAATAGCCGCTGTCGACGCTGTTGTTGATGAACGTGAGGGCGTCGACATCGCCCTGCAGCACCACGGCGGAGGCGTTGACATTGTTGATGGTGCCTTTGACGCGGAATTCGCAGCTGTCGATGGAGATGTGGGAGCCGCTGTTGACCACGAAGACATGGCCGTAGTTGCCTGCACTGCCTGTGGCCGTGGGACGCGACCTCATGCTGATATTGCTGATGGAGACATGGGAAGCCGTATCGAGCATGAAGACATAGTTGTGTGCCTGCGAGGTGGCGGCGGCGAGGACGGGACGGCTTTCGCCGATGCCGATGAAACTGATGGAGTTGACCGACGACGATCCGGGGACATTGCCCAAGACCACCTGCTCGTTGTATGTGGCCGAGGCGACATAGAAGGTCACCGGGCCTTCGATGCCGGCGACGTTGAGAGAGTCTATGGCCTCGCTGAAGGACTTGAAGACGCCATCGGTAGGACTGATGCTATAGATACCGCCGCAAAAGCGGACCAGGAAGGAGCGGACGATGGTGTCGTTGGAGGAGATGCCGTCGCCGGGGGCGGCAGCGATGACCCTGACGGTGTGGCGGCCGGGGACGAGGACGCGGTCGAAGATCAGCACCTCCTCGGTGGCACCGGAGGCCACGGCGCTGCTGACGACGACGCTGTCGACGGCAAGAGTGTCGAGATAATAGTAGAGCTTGATGCCCGAAGCCTGGGCGGAACCCTGGTTGCGAACGTTGACGCTCACCGGCACCGTGGTGCAGGTGTTGTAGGTAAGTTCTTCGACGCCGTTGGGCCAAGCAACGGCCACATCGACCGACGGCACGTTGACCACCTGCACCTCGTATGGGGTGACAGGGCTGGTGCAGCCGTAGGCATTGGCAGAGATGCGGATGACGGGGCGCGAGTTGGGCGTGGAGCCTGCCGTCCCCGTGAAGTCGACGACAGAAGGACTCAAGGCCGAGCTGGAGGTCTTGACGATGGAGCTCTTGGTCTTGGTGTCGGTGTGGGTCCTGACGCCAGAGGAGTAGGCGGTGGCAATCTGGTGGGCCACCTGCACCACGAGCGACGACTCGCCGTCCCAGTAGAAGGGGCTGTCGAGCGGGAAGTAGTGCCAGCGTTTGCTCTCGTTGCGCTGGAACACCATGGGCGCGCGGTGGAACACCTCGGTGGTGGCCTTCCAGCTGGTGGTGCTGGCGAAGATGGTGTCTGACGTGAGGCCGAGGCCTATGTGGTAGTCGTCGAAGGAGACGGAGGTGACGGTGGCGGTACCGAGGATGGTGTCAAGATAGAAGGCGAGGGTGTCGATGCTGCCGGCCTCGAAGCCCAGCGCCCTGAGTTCGCTGGCGGAATAGATATACTGCTGCTTGACAAACTTGCTGGAGGGCTGGAAGGGCGAAGGATAGCCGGTGTTGTTGGAGACCGTTCCGAGTTGGCCAACCATGCCCCACACGGGAACCGTGAGCACATAGCCGTAGCCATAGGTGCCGTTGCCGTAGATGATTTCGGACACATGGGTGTAGCCGGTGTCGATGGGGTTCATCTCCAAGTCGAACCAGACGGGGGTCACTCCGTCGACGGCCGCCAGAGTGACGGTGTCGCGGCTGTCGTAGTCCACCTGGCGTGTCGCCATGACAGGAGGAGCTGCGGGTGTGAACAGCGGGGTGACGCTGATGGAGTTGGTGTCGTTGGAGCGTGTGGCGTCTCCTTCATAGGCATTGGCCCACACGGTGACGATGATGGTGGTGTCGGAGGGATAGGCCAGGTTGATGTTCTGGCTGAAGGTGTAGTCGAGGAGTCCGTTGAGGCCGATGGGGCCGGCAATGGTGTCGGTGACTGTGTCGATGCCGTCGGTGTAGTTGAGCACCACGTTGGAGACAGAATCGATACCGTAGTTGCGAACACGGACGCTCACAGGCTCCATCGAGAGACCGCAGCTCATGTCGGGCAGCATGGAGGCGCTGACGTCGATGTCGGCTAACGGGGGCGCCAGTATCTTCACCTTGAAGATGCCAAAGTTGCCTTCGCATCCATTGTCGACATAGCGAATCCACTCGGGCCGGTTGGAGGCGATGAACATGGGGTCGGCAGCCGTGGCGAGACGCCAGTCGGCAGCGCCGCCGTTGAAGCCGGTGCGCACGAGGCCTGCCGTGGTGTTGGAGGGGACACTCACTCCGGTGCCGGTCCACACATAGCTGGGTACGGCAGCCGAAGCCCACGTGATGGCGGGGTTGCCGCTGGCCGTGGCCGTGATGTTGTTCATGGCCACAGCGTCCTCTATGACACCGGCATGGCGGTAGACGATGGCCACGTTGGAATTATAAGCGATGGTGGTGCTTGAGAGCGGGGTGCCGGTGTGGATGGTCATTTCGGGGTTGGCAGAGGTACCCGTGGCCCACTGCACCACGAGGGACTGGCCCGGCTCCAGGAAGACGCTGTCGGCGAAGCGGAAGACCTTGTTGTTGATGTTGCTGGTGGGCGAGATGGTCTGGATGGTGTCGCCGAAGAGGTTGGCGCGGGCGTCGCCGACGTTGGTCAGCTGCAGGGCCACCTTGCGGCCGGAGTTGATCCAGTATGGCATCACGGGCGTGAGGCCGGCGTTGGCATTGCCACGGGCAAACTCAAGCTGGGTGATGCGGACGATGGGTTTCTGGCGACGCTGGCGGATGTAGTATTCGCGCTCGCCGCGGACGGTGTCGGTGGTGAACGACGGACCCACGAAGAACGGCTGCGCATCGGTGCTGTCGAGATACCAGTAGATCTCCGACGGACGCTGCGGCGCAGAGGTGTGGTTGTAGACAGGCCACTGCTCTACATTGAGGGTCGGCGTGAGGGTGGTGGTGGTGGCATAGTCGATGGTGACGCTGTCGTTGCCGAGCTTGGCGGGGCTGTAGCGGCTGACGACGGTGAAGGTCGCCGTGTCGTTGGTCTGGTTGGGGTCGTTGGCGAAGATGGTCCACACGCGGATGGTGTAGGTCGAGTCGCGCAGACCGTTGGCAGGGAGCTGCAGCATGGCGCCGGTGGGTACCGAGACGGTGTCCTCGGCAGGGATGGTGGTGCTGATGGAGGCTGTATGCACGGCGCCGCCGTTCACCTGGTAGCCAATGGAAAGGTCGCCGCCGGAGTAGGAGTTGACGCCGCTGTTGCGCAGCAGCACCACAAGCTCGCTCTGCGCAGGCATGTGGCAGTTGTCGGCCAATGGGTTGAGCAGGGCTTCGGGTTCGAAGTCGTAGCCCAGCGAGACAAACTCGAAGGCACCGGGGCAAGTGGCGGCGGTGTTGCGGAGGCTGTCGAACATGTCGCGCGTCACGCTGGCAATGGGGATACCGACACCCTTGATAGCACGGTTATATGTGCGGAGGTCCACCAGCGAGCCATTGAGGAAGTTGGGGTTGGTGACGATGGAAGCGACGTCGGAGGGCACCTGGTTCTGCCAGGCCGTGAGGTCGGCGCAGGCAGTGCCGGCATAGCGGTTGAGCGTGGTGCCGAGGGAGAAATAGACGTTGTGGCCCACGGTGTTGTTGGTGCTGGTGCCGGGGGTGTAGTTGAGGGCGTAGTTGGAATTGTAGTCGAGAGACACGACGACGTTGTTCACGAAGGAACTGTTGGTCAAGGTTCCGCCGCCGAAGGTGGCGGCAGCCACGTTGCTGCGCGTGGGTGCCGAAAGCTTCACCGAGTTGTACACCACGTCGGCATAGGCGGCCTGGATGATGTTGAAGGTGGAGCGCACCAGGTTGGCGCCGCCGTTGTCGTTGCAAACGGCCATGTTGTTGGCGATGAGGAAGTGGGTGGCGGCGGTACCCGTGGCGCCGCTGACGCCGATGGCACCGGCACCGTGGCTGGTGTAGAGCTTGTTGCGCGTGATGCGCGACGCTCCGCTACAGGTGTTGACGACAATCACATAGCTCGTGTTGCTCTCCACATCGTACATCTGGTTGCTGTCAACGACGACACCCGACTGGTACTGCACGTTGACGGCACTCTCATACTGGTTGCGGAAGATGCTTCGCGTCAGCACGTTGCCCACAGCGAGGTTGTCGCTGGCGGTGCCTCGGAAGTCCACGCCGAACCTGCCGCCCTCGAAGGTGCAGCGATCGATGGTGAGATGGCTGGAGAGGCCGGAGTTGACCATGGCATTGATGCGCATGGCGGCGGAAGGATTGCTCAGGCTGTCGATGAAGGAGCAGTTCTCCAGGCGGCTGTAGTCGCTGCCGGTGCCATAGGTGATCATGTCGGTCAGCGCACCGCTGCGGCGCACGAAGCTGATGTTGCGGAAATGCACGCTGCCGCCATTGGCGAGATTGATGATGCTGGAAGAGGCACCTGTGGAGACGAAACTCACCGCACCGCCCTGCGGCTCGAAGGCTATGTAGTGGTTCTGCGAGATGCCGTTGACCTGAGGCAGGGTGAAAGGCGCGTAGACACCCGGCGCAAGGCGCACGATGAGGCTGTCGTCGATGCCGCAGCGGCTCAGCGAGAAGAGGAACTCATCGATGGTGTTGAAGTGGGGGTTGGGGCCTCCGATGTTGCGCACCCCGTTCATGGGGCCGTCGCAGACGATGAACTCGGAGAAGCTCGTGTCGTTGTAAGGCTCGTGGTCGCGGTAGCGCACACCGCCGGCGGTCAGCGTGTCCTCCACCCACACCTTCAACGTGTGGAAGCCTGCGGGGAGGACGATGTTGTTGGCGATGACGATGTTCTGCGAGCTGCCGGCGGCCATGGAGCCGCTCCAGTCGTAGTGGCCGAAGACGGTATCGTCGATGTTGTAGCTCACGCGGATGCCGTTGACCGTCAGGGCGCCGAAGTTCTCAAGCTTCACCGTCAGGCTGCCGGGGCGCTGCGTCATGGCGGTGGTGTAGCTGGGGTCGATCAGCTCGCTGACGCCCATGTCGTAGAGCAGCGGCAGGTTCTTGTGCTGGTTCATGACGAGCGCCGGGCGCATGTTGGTGTATTCCTCGGCGGTGGACATGCCCTCGGCGGTGAAGGCGTTGTAGCCGTAGCCGTCGTCGCACTCGCGCTTCCAGATGGTGCGCTTGTTGTTGTTGGAGAAAGCCACCTGGCGGATGGAGGTGCCGGTGGTGTTGTCGGTGCCGTCGAAGAAGAACTGCATCACGAGGTCCTTGCCGCCATAATAGAAGGTGTCCTGGAGGGTGATGGTCTGTGTGTTGCCCGCGCCGCCGGCGTTGATGGTCAGCGCCGAGTCGTAGACGATGTGCATGTACGAGGTGGTGAAAGGATAGCGTTCCGTGGCCGACACATCGACGGTGTAGTCGGTGGGAGCGTTCTTCATGCGGATCTGGAAGTTATTGCGTGTCACCATGGAGGTGGTGGCGGCGAGGGTGAAGGTGAGGTCGGTGATGGCGCCGGGGCCGTAGCCTGCCGCCGCCATGGTGGCGGAATCGTAGACCCACTCGCTGCGGCCGTCGGCCATATAGCCGAAGGGGTAGTAGTTGCTCGTCTGCGTCCCCGTGAACTCCGGCGTCTCGATGCCGGGCTGGTCCACACCGCGCACATAGCGGAATTCGACCCACGAATTGGCCGTCAGCGGGAAGGTGACGCGGTTGGCGTTGGTGGTGGCGTCGCGCGCCACACAGTAGAAGCGCATCAGGGTGTCGTAGCCGAAGAAGGGGATCTCGGCCCCGTAGCGGTTGGCCACACCGGCCACCGGCGTCATCGGCACACGCACCTGCGTGGGGTCGCTGCCCACGGTATAGAACATATACACCGAGTCGGGGTTGATGCCCTGGGCGAGGGTCGTCGTGGCATCGAAGAGGAGGCGGGCGCGACGGCTGTTGGGATAGTAAAGCCCGTCGGGGTATTCCACGGCCGTCAGCCTCGGACGCACCATGGGGCTCGGACTCACCGACACCTTCAGGTTGTCTATATACCAGTTGCCCGTGGGAGCACTGCCCACGCGGCGGTAGAGGACGAACTTCAGCATCAGCCTGCGCTCGTTCTGCGCCACGGCACCGGAGAAGACATCGTTGAGGTCGAAACGCTCGCTGTGCCACGCTTCGTTGGTGATGTTGCCCGCCAGCCACTCGCGGTAGGACTCGCGCGAGAAGGAGGCCGAGGTCTGGAAGTCGCTCGACCCGCCGTTCACGCGGTTGTACTGCTGGTTGGTCAGCTGGTGCCACTGCGACTCGGGCTCGTTGGCACGTTTGTAGTAGATGCAGCCCAGCAGGAAGTCCTGCGACGAGTTGACGGCGGCATTGCAGATGTGGTCGAACTCCAGCGAGATGTAGTTCGACGTGCTCAGGGCCGCCGATGTCAGGTCAATCTCCGGCAGCATCAGCGTCACATCGCTCGTCGTCGACTGCACGAGCTGCAGCGACCGCGCCCCACTCATGTAGAGGGTGGTGGAAAAAGTCTGTCCCGTCGACGGCGTCACCGTCGTGGTCAATGTCTCGTCGGTCTCAAAGCCCTGATAGAGCACCTCCGTCACCTGAGCCCGCGACACAAGGCCGCAAAACAGAAAAATGACACTCGGTAATAAAAGTCTGAGTTTCATAATTTATTAATATTATTTGTTTATTTTCAATGTGTTGCCGTTCATTTCATACGGTTCAAGCCCCCCTTTTGAGGGCAGAAACCAAAGGCAAATATACAAACTTTTTCTCACATACGCGCAAATTTATAAAAAAAAAAATTCCGCCCCCCCTACCCTGCCACTCCCCGCCCCACCTCCCCCGTCCCCGCTCCAACGCCACACCTCCACCCTACCATCTCCCACCGTGGTCGGACTTGGTAGGGAGATGGGTAGGAGTTAGGTAGGAGTTGGGAAAGAGTTAATATATATTAACCGCTGGCAATCAAGCATTTGCAGAAAGCAAAAAAGAACCCTCCGACGAGTTTTTTCTCATCGGAGGGTATTCCTTTGGTTTTGTGAGGTTTAGACGATGTTTTGGCGTTGATTGAGGGCTTCGTACATGAAGACGCCTGCGGCGACGCTGACGTTGAGCGACGCCACCTCGCCGACGATGGGCAGTTTGGCTCTCACATCGCTCATTTTCAGCAGTTCAGGGCTGATGCCCGTCTCCTCATTGCCGAGGATGAGGAGCGTGGGGCGGCGGAAGTCGACCTTGCGATAGTGTTCGGCACCCTTCTCGGTTGCCGCAACGACCTGGTATCCATACTGTTTTGCAAGATTGACAACGGTTTTCATGTTTGCCTCGCGGCAAACGGGCAGGCGCAGCAGGGCGCCGCTGGAGGTCTTGATGGCATCCTCGTTCATGGCCGCCGAACCGCGGTCAGGCACGACGAGGGCGCTGACGCCGGTACACTCCGCCGTGCGGGCTATGGCGCCCATGTTGCGTACGTCGGTGACATGGTCGAGCACCACCACGAGGGCGTTCTCGTCCAAGGTCTCGACGAGGTCCATGAAGCTGCGATACTTCACAGCGGCAATGGTGGCCACCACGCCCTGGTGGTTGCCGGTGGTCATCTTGTTGAGTTTCTCCACGGGGACATATTGGAAGGGTACGTCTCTTTCGCGGAGATGCGTGCGCAGTTCGCCGAGGAGCGAGCTGTTGAGGCCGTTCTGGATAAGCACACGCTCCACCTGCTGGCCGCTGGCCAGGGCCTCTATGACAGGCCGCAGGCCGTAGACTATCTGTTGTTTGTTCATCTTTTTTTTCTCGTTCTGTGGGGGTTGGTGTTGTTCGTTTGCGTTTTTTTTTTAGTGCGCGCGGGCCGTCAGGTCCGCGCCTCGCCGTCGATGATGGCCACCCTGCGGTCCGCCATGGCAGCCAGCTCTTCGTTGTGTGTCACGATGATGAACGTCTGGTTGAACTCGTCGCGCAGACGGAAGAAAAGCTCGTGGAGTTCGCGGGCATGCTGGCTGTCGAGGTTGCCGCTGGGTTCGTCGGCGAGTACCGCCATAGGCCTGTTCATCAAGGCCCTGGCCACAGCCACACGCTGCTGCTCGCCGCCGCTGAGGGCCGCGGGCTTGTGGGCGGCGCGGTGGTCCACCTTCATGAAGGCCAGCAGCTCCATGGCCCTGGCCTGTGCCTCTTTCATGGGGGTGCCTCCAATGAGGGCGGGGATGCAGACGTTCTCCACGGCCGTGAACTCCGGCAGGAGATGGTGGGCCTGGAAGACGAAGCCTATGTGTTCGTTGCGGAAATGCGCCAACTCTTTCTCCTTCAGGGTCGACACGTCGGTGTCGCCATAGAGCAGCGAGCCGCTGTCGGGACGGTCGAGGGTGCCGAGAATCTGCAGCAACGTTGTCTTTCCGGCACCGCTGGGTCCCACGATGGAGACCACCTCGCCCTGGCTGATTTCCAGCGAGATGTCGCGCAGCACATGCAGCGTCCCATAGCTCTTGTTGATGTCGACGGCCTTGATCATACCTCTTCGCCGTTGAGGAAGACGCGCTCCACCTTGTTCTCGCCGTATGCGTAGGGCATATATTCGAGTCCGGGGATGGGCTTGGAGAGGAAGAAGTTGGCCTTCTTGCCGACGGCTATGGTGCCCACCTCGCGGCTGGCATCCATGGCGTAGGCGGTGTTGAGGGTGGTGGCGTTGAGAGCCTCCTCGGGCGTCAGGCGGTAGCGGATGCAGGCCATTGAGAGTACCAGCTGCATGTTGCCCGAGGGCGAGGTGCCGGGGTTGTAGTCCGAGGCCATGGCCACGGGCAGGCCCGCGTCGACCATCTTGCGGGCCGGCGAGAGGGGCAGGTTGAGGAAGAAGGCGCAGCCGGGCAGGATGGTGGGCATCGTGTCGGAGCCCTTCAAGCACTCAATCTCGGCGTCGCCCATCTGTTCGAGATGGTCCACCGAGATGGCGCCGTATTTCACGCCCACCTGCACGCCGCCGGAGACGGCCATCTCGTTGGCGTGTATCTTGGGCCGCAGGCCATGCCTGATGCCAGCCTCCAGAATGCGCGCTGTGTCCTCGACGGTGAAGAAGCCCTGGTCGCAAAAGACGTCGATGAAGTCGGCCAGACCCTCGTCGGCCACACGTGGCAGCATCTCGTTGATGACGAGGTCCACATAGTCCTCCTGGTGGCCGCGGTATTCCATGGGGATGCCGTGGGCGCCGAGGAAGTTGGCCTTGATGGTCATGGGCGAGGTCTCCTTGAGGCGTCGGATGACACGGAGGAGCTTCAGTTCGCTGTCGGTCGTGAGACCGTAGCCGCTCTTGATTTCTATGGCGCCGGTGCCGAGGCGCATCACGCCTTCGAGGCGCTGGAGAGCCATGTCGTAGAGTTCCTGCTCCGAAGCCGCCGCCGTGGCCTTGGCGGAGTTGAGGATGCCGCCGCCGCGCTTGGCGATTTCCTCGTAGCTGAGGCCGCGGATCTTGTCCACAAACTCATGCTCGCGCGAGTTGGCGTAGACGATGTGGGTGTGCGAGTCGCAGAAGGTGGGGAACACCATGCGACCGGTGGCGTCGACCTCGCGGTCGGCAGTGCCTTCCCACTCGTCCATCGGTCCGAAAGCCTTTATCGTGCCGTCTTCCACCAGGAGGTAGGCGTTTTCAACGGTCTCCACCTGCGCCATTTCCTTGCCCATGGCGCGGGATTTCTGCTGGCCGGTCTCCACCTGCACCAGTTCCTTGATATTCTTGATAAGTGTTCGCATATATTTCGTTTTATTTAAATTCCAAGTATTTCAACCATCTGAACAGGAGACACCACAATTGGGGGGGGGCGCGGGGATGTCGTCATCACACAACGGGACAATCAGGTTCTGTCCCATAGCTCGTACAAACCTCGTTGTCGGAGAATCAGGACACCATAATGCATTATCTATGCATCATTATGCCATTTTTCCTATTGTTCTTCAACGGACTCTGTTTCTACATTGCGGGGTTCCGGCTGTTGCAACTGCAGCGCCAGGGAATCGGTCTTTTGCCTGCAGACAATCACGAAGAGCAGCAACAGGCAGGTGGCGGCAAACAAGAGGGAGCTGATGACCATGTAGACATAGTAGTTGCCAAAGGCACCATCGCCGGTTTCCTCATGGGAGATCATTTCCACAAGCTGGTAAACAAAAAGGACAGCAGCGAAACCTGCCAAGATACCCAGCAAGACAACAGAAACCGAGACGGAAGAGGTGTGTGCGTTGGGAACAACCTTTCTCATTGCCTTGATTTGTCCGTGTGCCTTCATGGCCCATCCGAACGCCAACAGCACACCTCCAATACCCGACAGGGCTATAGCCAACTTGGTGTTGAAACAAATGGGATTCAACAAGGCCTCCAAAACTCCGTCGGCCATTTCTTTTTTCTGATCAACGCCAATAAAAAGTCCGATAACACCCCCGAAGAAGAACAGTGCCCCCAGAGACAACATCGTCACATTGACTCGACCGGGGAAATCCGTTCCGTGTTTCTCCTTGAAAGAGGACACTGCTGAACTGGTAGCACTGCTGAGCTGGCAAATCAGCGCCATGGCGAGAAACACCCCTGCGAGAGAGATATAGGTAAAGAGAGAGTAAATCAAAGGATGGGCTTCTGTACTAATATAATATTCTATTTCTTTCATAAAGGCCAATCCCTCGACGCCAAATGCTGTCATAATGGTGGCTATCAGGAAGAAGCCCGCCATTGCCACACTGCTGCCAATGCCTTTCCTGGCAAGTTCGGCTATATCCTCCTTTTCGACACCCGACATGAAGTAAACAAAGGCGGCAAAAAGTAGGTCTAACACCATCACGACAGCAAAGCGCGACCACCCCATAAACCACCCTACCTGAAGAATGTTGAGAATGAAGCTTAAGGCCGTAATGGCGACGGACGACCATCCGACAACCTTCAGCCATGTATTTTTTCGACAGCCCATCAGCATAAGTGCCACAGCCACAGCAAAAAAGACCTCTTTTGGGAAATATGCAAGGTAAAAGCGCGTGATATCTTTCGGACTCTGCAAGAACCAAACCCTGTTGACAATGCACAATGCCACATACACGAATGCCAAGACAGTCCCGACCCGGAGCAAGGTGCCTTCGCGAGAAATCCTGAAGATAGACACAAACGCCCATGCCTCCAAGGCAATCCACAGGAATACCCCAACGGAATTCACGACCAAATTGTTTGATGCCGGGTCAATTGCAAGGGCAGTGATCAAATCAAAAACGCACATCAGCAACAAGCCGATGGCGGCGATTTTCAATTGTGTTTTTGAACTTTCCATGATATTGTTTTTTCAGTTTAGAACAATTCTTGTTGCGTTCCTTGTTTTATCTTGCCGAGGTGCCGGTAGGCGAGCATGGTGGCTTCGCGGCCGCGAGGGGTGCGCATGAGATAGCCTTCCTGGATGAGGTAGGGTTCGTAGACCTCCTCGACGGTGCCGGAGTCCTCGCCGACAGCGGTGGCGATGGTGTTCACACCCACAGGTCCGCCCTTGAACTTGTCGATGATGGTGATGAGGATGCGGATGTCCATGTCGTCGAGGCCGTTGCGGTCCACATTGAGGGCCTGGAGGGCGTAGCGGGCGATGTCGAGGGTGATGGTGCCGTCGCCCTTCACCTGGGCGAAGTCGCGCACACGGCGCAGCAGGCGGTTGGCGATGCGGGGGGTGCCGCGCGAGCGGCGGGCTATTTCGATGGCGCTCTCGCTGGTGATTTTCACCTGCAGCAGCGAGGCCGATCGGTTGACAATCTTGGTCAGCGTATCGGCGTCGTAGTATTCCAGACGGCAGTTGATGCCGAAACGGGCGCGGAGCGGAGCGGTGAGCATGCCGCTGCGCGTGGTGGCGCCGATGAGGGTGAAAGGCTTGAGGGTGAGCTGGACGCTGCGGGCGGCAGGGCCGCTCTCGATCATGATGTCGATGCGGAAGTCCTCCATGGCGCTGTAGAGATACTCCTCGACCACAGGCGAGAGGCGGTGTATCTCGTCGATGAAAAGCACGTCGTTGGGTTGGAGCGAGGTGAGCAGCCCTGCGAGGTCGCCGGGCTTGTCGAGGACAGGTCCCGAGGTGGTTTTGATGCTAACACCCAGTTCGTTGGCGATGATGTTGGAGAGGGTGGTCTTGCCGAGGCCGGGAGGGCCGTAGAGGAGCACGTGATCCAACGGCTCGCCGCGCTCCTTGGCGGCACGCACGAAGACCTTGAGGTTCTCCACCACCTGGCGCTGCCCGGCGAAACTGTCGAAGCCCGAAGGGCGCAATGCGCGTTCTATATCTTTTTCCTGCGCAGACATGCTGCGACCGTCCAAATTTTCGTTGCTCACGGCTGTTGTTCTTAATACTTTGTGGACATTGTCACTTTTGGGTTTAAAAATGCAAAGATAGCACTTTTTCCAAAAACCGCCAAATCTTTTTCCCAACGGGCATACACACTGTTGATTTTCAATATAAAACAGCACACGACGCACACCTCCATAATCCCTCCCAAAGAAACAAGGGGCGCCGTCGTTGTCGTCGAAAGGCACGACATGGTAACGGCAAATGCAACACGGTACATTAACCCATACACCGACCTCGGTTTCGGGATCACGCCAGCACCCTGGAGACGGCGGAGCGGAAAAGTGCCTTGAGGGAGCAACTTGAAATAGCGTGTA
>JAFVAM010000091.1 GCA_017480525.1 Bacteroidales bacterium
GTGGTCTAAGAGAGGTCTCTGCAATGACGGGGCCGTATGTATCCCAAAAGTCCCTGGAAGGAAGTCCCTGGAAGGGCAGCGGAATCTGGATAGGGCAATGATTTATGGGGGTTTGGTCATGATGCCAGATAAATGGAATGCCGTTCGGACCAGCGGTGATGACACCTCCTTTCGGAAGGTATGTGTCCATTGATGTGAACATTCTGTTGGGAACAAGGTAGGCATCTGTGCCGGTGACATATTGCAGATTCGGATCGAGCATGAACTCGCAGATGACACTTGCCGTCATCATTGATGCAGGGTCGTGCATGTCTTGCAGGAGATACAGTGTATTGGAAGAGGCATCGTACCGGAGGTCGTTCAGCTGCCAAAGGTTGGAGTCGGCGACACCTTGTGAGATGTAACCCCTGAACACAAGGTTGCTGGGGCCGTCGTATATGGACAGCACGGCGCCGTAGTCGGCGTATCCGCATTGGGCATAACCCACCACAGCGAATTTGTCGCCGTCGAGATGCTCGATAAGGAAGTCCTTGTAGGGGAACGGCTCGTAGCCAGTCCCAGCAGCATCACTGAAATAGTATGTTAATGGGTTAGAAGAGCAACGTAGAATAGGGAATCCCGAGATGTCTGGGTCGTCAAAAGCGGTCATGTATTGAGCATGGCTGCCATGCTTGTGGCCGACAACAACGATTTTGTCTTGGGTGATGGCAATATCGTCGTAGTGGAACACCCCGCCGGGTTCGGCAATAAGGTCGATTTTCCAATTCGAGTCGTCAAAACATAAATCGACGACGGTGCGGTATTCCTCGTAGCCATGACATTCGCCAATCATGTAGGCGTGGAGGCCACTGGCGCCTTTTTTGACCTCGAGTTTAAGCAAATCCGTTATCGTATATTTGGTAGTGAACTCGATGCAATTGGGTATAGACACTCCGACAGGCACTATCGTCAGCAATCCCGCGCCGTCTATGGCTGGCTGAATTTCGAACATGCCGAAGATGGGTCCTGCGACGGACAGGCCACAGAAATACAGGTGATTGTCCACGATCACAAAGTCGTTGACGTGCGCATCGGGACCGTTTGTCGTCAGGTCGTGGAAAGAATTGGAAACCGGGTCTACCACGGAGAAGTGGCTGGTGCCGTCGTGGCTGTAGACGACATATTGCTTTGCCTGTTTCCATTCCCTTATGATGCACTCCGCTGGGGGGCTGATGGCCGGGATGCTGTAGACAAAGTCCTGAGCCTCGGCGGGAACGGCGGAGGCGAGGAAGGTTGCAATGAGAATGCAAACCTTTGAAAATAAATGTTTTGCTTCTTTCATGATTGTGTGTTTATTGGGTTAACCGTGCTGCAAATATACACAATTTTTTCCTTTTTGTCGCAGACGAAAAAAGTTTTGTGTAACATTTTTTGTTATATTATTCAATCTGTGCTTGTATATTGTTGAAATATAGTGCTTTAATTTCGGATTATTGCCTTTCCATCGTCCTGCCGACACCCTACCAAGTCCTATTGAGGTAGGAGTTGGGTAGGAGTTGGTAGGGTGTTGGTAGGGTGTTGGTAGGGGTGAGGTGGCTTGGGTGTCCAATTTTATTGTCCACTTTTTTCGAGGGTGTGGAGGGACAAAAAAAAGAGAGAGCCTCGCCCGGTCGGGGAGAGGCTCTCTCGATGTGTCGCAAATGGCGTGCGAGGGTGGATGCCGAGGCGCGGGGTGGCGGGAGAGACCGCCGACTGGCGCTGGCGTACGCTCGTTTAGGCGCCGATTTTGGCGGTGTAGGCGGCGGCGTCCATGAGGGTGTCGATGTCGGCCATGTTCTCGGGTTTGATTTTGATGATCCAGCCGTTGCCGTAGGGGTCGGCGTTGATGGCGGAGGCGTCCTCAAGAGCGGTGTTGAACTCCACGACCTCGCCTTTGACGGGCATCAGCAGGTCGGCCACGGTCTTCACGGCCTCGACGCTGCCGAAAGGCTCGCCGGCCTCGACGGTGTCGCCCTCGCAGGTGACGTCGACAAAGACGATGTCGCCCAGCTCGTGCTGTGCATAGTCAGTGATACCAACGAAAGCGAATTCGCCTTCAACACGCACCCATTCGTCGTCCTGGGTGTACTTCAGATTTGCAGGAATGTTCATAATTCTATGTTCTTTAAATTGTTTGTTTTTTTGCTCGTTTGTTTGTCCTTGTTGGTTGATATGACGGCATGTAGCCTGCGCGCCACGGCGACCTAACAGGGTGCAAAAGTACGCATTTTTTTTTATTCGGTGGAAAAAAGATGATTTTTTTTTCATTTTTTTTGCGACGATTAAAAAAAAAGATTTATTTTTGCAGCGTCAAAACAGGGAGGCTGAAGGGAATTTTTCGAGTGTGACGTTTTGATATTCAGATTGATTGTCATTTCCCGGAATTATTTTAGGATATAAACGGAATAGTGTAACAGAAAAAAATGTACAGCAAAGCAGAACTAACTAACAAGGCCCAGATTGAGCTTATCGAGATAGCCAAGGGCATGGGCATTGCAAAAGCTACGCGCCTGGATGCGCAGGAACTCATCTACAAAATTCTCGACCACCAGGCCTCCAATCCCGTCAAGGAGGAGGCGCAGGGTGGGGGACAGGCGTCGGCCGCGGGAGCGCAGGCCGCCGAAGGGCAGCCGCGGAAGCGCCAGCACATGAAACCCAAGTTGCTGGCGGAGTCGACGCTGAAAAATCCCGAGCTTCACAACAACCATCGCCGCAAGCAGGCGCAGGCCGAGGCGCAGGGTGCCCCGGCGGCTGACGAAGAGCGCAGCCTTGCCGACTTCAACTTCCAGCTGTCGTCGCTGGAGATGCCTACGGTGCCGGAGGTGCCGGAGGTGCTCAGTCCGTCGGGCCGGCCCATCTTCAGCGGCAGCGCCGCCGTGGTCGCCGCCGAGGCTTCGCAGCCCGCCGCCGCGCCGGCCGAGGCCCGTCAGGAGGAGGACGGGCAGCCCCAGCAGCCGCAGGCCGAGCAGCCTGTGAAGCGCAAGCGTGGACGTCCGCGCAAGAACGCCCAGCCCGCCGAGGCTGTGGTGGAAGCCCGGCAGCCGCAGCCCCCCGCCCCCGGGGAGCCGCAGCCCGCAGCCCCCAAGGCACAGCAGGTAGAGCTTCGTGGCGAAGCGGAAGCCGTAGTGCCGCAGGCCCCCGAAGCCCAGGAGCCGCAGAAAGAGGACCGCGCCAACGAGGGCAAGGCGAAAAACAAGAGCAATGGCAACAAGAACGACGGCAACAAGAACGATGGCGGCAAGGGCGAAGCCCCGGCAGAGCTGCGGCGCGAGTTTGCTTTTGAGCATGAGGGCGTCATCGAGGCCGAAGGGGTGCTGGAGATGGTGCCCGATGGC
The DNA here is from genome assembly GCA_017480525.1 of Bacteroidales bacterium. GTDB lineage: Bacteria > Bacteroidota > Bacteroidia > Bacteroidales > P3 > Colimorpha. The sequence goes on from JAFVAM010000091.1 coordinate 3,354, forward strand.
TACGGCTTCCTCCGCTCGAGCGACTACAACTACCTCTCGTCACCCGACGATATATATGTTTCGCCCGCGCAGATAAGGAACTACGGCCTGAAGACCGGCGACACGGTGCGCGGCATGGTGCGTCCGCCGCGCGAGGGCGACAAGTTCTTCCCCGTGGTGAAACTCCTCGAAATCAACGGTCTCTCCCCCGAGCGGGTACGCGACCGCATACCCTTCGAGAGCATGACGCCGCTTTTCCCCAACGAGAAGTTCACTCTCACGGGCCATCCGCAGGAGACCATGTCGACACGCATCATCGACCTCTTCACGCCTATCGGAAAGGGGCAGCGCGGCCTCATCGTGGCCCAGCCCAAGACCGGCAAGACGACGCTCCTCAAGGAGGTGGCCAACGCCATTTCCTACAACCACCCGGAGGTGTACCTCATGGTGCTGCTCATCGACGAGCGACCCGAAGAGGTGACGGACATGCAGCGCTCGGTGAAGGCCGAGGTGATAGCCTCCACCTTCGACGAACCCGCCGACCGCCACGTGCGCATTGCCAACATCGTGCTGGAGAAGGCCAAGCGCCTGACGGAGTGCGGCCACGACGTGGTCATTGTGCTCGACAGCATCACGCGTCTGGCCCGTGCCTACAACACTGTGCAGCCCGCCAGCGGCAAGGTGCTTAGCGGCGGCGTGGAGGCCAATGCCCTGCAGAAGCCCAAGCGCTTCTTCGGCGCCGCCCGCAACATCGAAAACGGCGGCTCGCTGACCATCATAGCCACGGCCCTCACCGACACCGGCTCGAAGATGGACGACGTCATCTTCGAGGAGTTCAAGGGTACGGGCAACATGGAGCTGCAGCTCGACCGCAAGCTGGCCAACAAACGCGTCTATCCCGCCATCGACCTCACGGCCTCCTCCACGCGCCGCGACGACCTCCTGGTGAAGCCCGAGGTGCTGAGCCGCACCCTCGTGCTTCGCAACCACCTCACCGACCTCACGCCCCTCGAAGCCATGGAGTTCCTCAAGAAGAACATGGCTCACACCCGCGACAACGAAGAGTTCCTTTTCACCATGGACAAGTGATTGGAAAATCGGGAGTTGGAGGTTTTGGATTTTTTGAGAGGATGGCCTGCGTGGCACGCACGAAAAGCGGACAATAGATGCGGGCGCGGCGGGCTGGCTATACTTTAAAACAAAGAAGACAGGAATGAAAAGAGGATTTGGAAGCGACAACCATTCGGGCATCAGTCCCGAGATACTGAATGCCATCGCCCGCGCCAACGTGGACCATGCCCTGGCCTATGGCGACGACGAGTGGTGCGCCCGCACCGAGGCTATCTTCCGCGAGCATTTCGGCCCGCAGGCCAAGGTCTATTTTGTCTTCAACGGCACAGGGGCCAACGTGCTGAATATCGATGCCATGTGCCGTTCGCACGAGGCCGTGGTGTGTGCCGAGACGGCGCACATCAACGTCGACGAGTGCGGTGCGCCGCAGCGTGTCGTCGGCTGCCGCCTGCTGACGGTGGACACCCCCGACGGCAAGCTCACCCCCGACCTTGTGCGTCAGCGCCTCCACGGTTTCGGCTTCGAGCATCACTCGCAGCCCCGCGCCATCAGCATCACGCAGAGCACCGAGCTGGGCACCCTCTACACCCTCGACGAAATCCGCGCCCTGGCCGACCTGGCGCATTCCTACAACATGTACCTCCACATGGACGGTGCCCGTCTGGCCAACGCCGCCGTGGCGCTGGGATGCTCCTTCAAGGAGATGACCACCGACCTCGGCGTGGACTGTCTCTCTTTCGGCGGCACCAAGAACGGAATGCTCATGGGGGAGAGCGTCGTCCTGCTCAACCCCGCCCTCGACGTGGACATGCGCTACCGCCGCAAGCAGATGACGCAGCTCTGCAGCAAGATGCGTTTCGTGGCGGCACAGTTCGAGGCCTACCTCACCACGGACCTTTGGCGTCGCAACGCCGAACACAGCAACCGCATGGCGCAGATGCTCCTCGACGAGTTGCGTCCTCTGGGCGTGAGGGTGATGTACCCCGTGCAAGTCAACAGCGTCTTCGTGCAGCTGCCCGCCGAGGTGTGGCATGCGCTGCAGCAGGAGTATTTCTTCTACGACTGGGACGAGGCACAGAACGTCGTCAGCTGGATGTGCTCCTTCGACACCGTGGAGGACGATATCCGCGGTTTCGTACAGGCCTTGAAACGCCTCCTTGCGTAGAAGGGCAAAGGATTGGAGGACAAGCCGCCGCAGGCGGAATATCACCATAAATGGTGACCTGCAAGGTCGCCATTTTTTTATTATTTTTGCAATCGCAAATCAAGACGTTGAACTCATGCTACTATCTGAATTACAGACTGGAGAACGCGGAGTCGTGGTGCGTGTGTCTTGCCACGGAGCCTTCCGCAAACGCATCATAGAAATGGGATTCATCAAGGGCGTCACCGTGGAGTCCGTGCTCAACGCTCCCCTCAACGACCCTATCAAATACCGTGTCCTCAACTTCGAGGTCTCCCTGCGCCGCAGCGACGCCATGAGGGTGGAGATAGTCTCCGAGGAGGAGGCGCAGCGCGAGATTGCGAACCACGACGACTACCGCAGTATCGAACGTCCCGACGAGTCGCCCATGCAGCACATCGCCGCCGAGCGTTCGCGGACCATCAATGTGGCCCTCGTGGGCAACCCCAACTGTGGCAAGACCTCCATCTTCAATGTCGCCGCCCACGCCCACGAGCGTGTGGGCAACTACAGCGGCGTCACCGTCGACGAGAAGGTTGGCACTTTTTCCCACGGCGGCTACACCTTCAACCTCGTCGACCTCCCCGGCACCTACTCCCTCTCGGCCTATTCGCCCGAAGAGCTTTATGTCCGTCGCCACATCCTGGAGAAGAACCCCGACATCATCCTCAACGTCGTCGACGGCTCCAATCTCCAGCGCAACCTCTACCTCACCACGCAGCTCATCGACATGGACATCACCATGGTCATGGCGCTGAACATGTACGACGAACTGAAGAAAAGCGGCGACCGCCTCGACATCCCCCAGCTTTCCACGCTCCTCGGCATGCCCATCGTGCCTACCACGGGGCGCAGCGGCGACGGCATCGATCGTCTTTTCGACACCATCATCGAGGTCTATGAGGGGCGCGACAAGACCTCGCGCCATATCCATGTCAACCACGGCCCCGCCCTCGAGCCCCGCATCCGCCAGCTCCGCTCACACCTCATCGGCCACGGCTTCTCCGACACCCTCTCCACGCGTTTCCTCGCCATCAAGCTTCTGGAGAACGACAGCGAGCTGGAGCACTATGTGGCCGAGCGCGACCCCGACGGCAGCGTCATGCAGATGCGCTCGCAGATCGCCGGGGAGTACCTCCGCGACAGCCGCCACACCCTCGACGACGCCGAACACATACAGCGTGAGCACCACGGCGACAGCCACGCCCACCAGGACATAGAGAGCGCCATCACCGACGCCAAGTATGCCTTTGTGCGCGGCGCTTTGGCGGAGTGCTACCAGAAGAACGAGAAAAGCACCCTCCACGCCCTCACCGACCGCATCGACGCCATCGTCACCCACCGCTGGCTCGGCTACCCCGTCTTCCTGCTCTTCATGTTCATCACCTTCTGGTGCACCTTCGCCCTCGGCCAGTACCCCATGGACTGGATTGAGGCTCTATTCGCCTGGCTTGGCGATGTCGTGACGGCCCGCATGGGCGACGGCCCCCTGCGCTCGCTCCTCGCCGACGGCATCATCGGCGGAGTGGGTTCCGTCATCGTCTTCCTGCCCAACATCCTCATCCTCTATCTCTTCATCTCCTTCATGGAGGACAGCGGCTACATGGCCCGCGCGGCCTTCATCATGGACAAGTTTATGCACCGTATGGGTCTTCATGGCAAGAGCTTCATCCCCATGATCATGGGCTTCGGCTGCAATGTGCCGGCCATCATGGCCACTCGCACCATCGAGGACCGCCGCTCGCGCCTCCTCACCATGCTTGTCATCCCCATGATGTCGTGTTCCGCGCGCATCCCTGTCTATGTCATCCTCGTCTCCGCCTTCTTCTCCCACTATGCCGCCTATGTCTTCATGGGACTCTATCTCTTCGGCATGATCATGTCCGTCCTCATGGCCAAGCTTTTCAGTCGTTTCGTCGTCAAAGGCGAGAGCCTGCCCTTCGTCATGGAGCTGCCTCCCTACCGTCTCCCCACCGCCAAGGCTGTCCTGCGCCACACGTGGGAGAAAGGCAAGGAATACCTCAAGAAGATGGGTACCATCATCCTCGGTGCCAGCATCATCGTCTGGGCGCTCTGCTATTTCCCCTACAACGAGGACCCGCGCCTCCAGGCCGAGAACAGCTGCATGGCCAAGATAGGCAAGGCCATCGAGCCCGCCATGCGTCCCTGCGGCTTCGACTGGCGCCAGAGCGTCTCCCTCCTCTCCGGCGTCTTCGCCAAGGAGGTGGTGGCCTCCACCATGGGCGTCCTCTACAGCACCGCCGAATCTGTCAATCCCGACGAGACCACCGGTTCCGCCCCATCGCCCGACGACCCCTCCTCCGACACCCTCCGCCTCTCGCAGCTCGTCAGGGGCAACATGTCGCCCCTCTCGGCATTCTCCATGCTGCTCTTCATCCTGCTCTATATGCCATGCCTCTCCTCGGTCATCGCCATACGCAACGAGAGCGGCCGATGGAAGTGGGCGCTCTTCACCATGGCCTACACCATAGGCCTCGCATGGATCGTCGCCACGGCAGTATACCAACTCGGCAGCCTCCTGCTCTGAACGGCGGCCGGAAAAGGGAGGGACATGGCGGTGGCAAGGGCATAAATTACCCCCCCTCGATAAAATTTTTTTCAAAAAAAATGCCCACATGTGAAAAAAGTTGTATCTTTGCACTTTGGAATTGAAAGAGCGAAAACGTTTGTTTTTGTGTATAGCGTTGATTTATAGGTGGAAGGAAAAGAGGTGGGGGATGCAAGAAAGATGATGAAAATGGTACTAAACCCAAAAAGCGA
>JAFVAM010000092.1 GCA_017480525.1 Bacteroidales bacterium
ATGTCCGCAGATATTAGTTTTTCTCTCTTCACTGAATGGGCGATTGAGCGAGTCAAAACAATCAACCCCAAATCTTGTTTTTGTAGAGATGCAAACCTTGTCTTTCGCAATTAATTGCAAAACATCCGAAGCAATAGTTCCATTCACTAATATTGGCTGGAACATCATACCTTGCAGATTGTATTTTTCTACTGTTACTTTGAACTTTTTTGAAACAATAACCTCTCCTCAAATTGTTTTACAGATTGCCACTCTGCCAAAAGAGGGGATCTTGGAAAGCATTAGCAATCCCTTTTGCACCCTCCCCGATCCGCAAATGGGACAAGATCGTTTATTGTCGTAGCTTGTGCCCCCTTCTTCGCCGCATGATTCAATGGTCTTACTAATCTTCACTCTGAACATCTGAGCTTCGGCCAATTCTTCGTCTGTATAATTGTAGACTATTTCCCAATCACAATATGATTTTTTTCTAATGATTTCTTCCATCGTATGATTATCGATTTTATTATCTTTGTTTATGGGTACCATTACGGAAACAAAGGAATTCCTTTTCGCTTCTAATTGAGGCTTGCCGCTTGACAAGATTTTCTCTCGACCAATTCTTAACTTAATTAATGTTTCCATCTGATTTTGGTTTAATGCGGTGGAAGTGGATATTTCTCATGGGGAATTCCATAGATTGTTGAGGCGTTGATACATCGTCGTTGTCTAACAACCCCCCGTTGCCTTGCTGACTGTATGCCCTGCCTGCCATGATAAGTTGCTCCCCCCGCAGGGCTTCATCTCCGCCTCATCAACAATGCAAATTCACCCAACTGTCTGGCAAAAAGGCGCGGGTCCCGGCGAATGCCGGGACCCGCGCTGTTGTGTGTGGTTAAGCGATGCTTAGCGGAGCACAACCACGCGCTTGGCGGGGGCGTTGGCGACCTTGACGAGGTAGACACCCGTGCCGTTGACGGAAATCTCCTCAGTCTCGGTGGCGTTGGCCAGGCTCATCACGCAGCGGCCGTTGACATCGTAGACATAGACATTCATGTTCTCGGCGCCTTTGACGAAGATCTTGCCGTCGGCGGCAAAGACGGTGGCGTTGGCACCCTCAATGTCGCTAATGCCGGTGGTGCCGTCGGCCTCGAAGAAGGCTTCGAGGTCGAGGTCCTCGGTGGCTTCAATCTCGATGTGGGCATCGGTCTGGCCGTTGCTCCAGCGCACGAAGTGGTAGCCTTCCTCGGCGTGGGCCTCAAGGACCACGATGGAGCCGGCTGCATAGCGGCCGGAACCCGTGACATAACCCATCGTATTGTCGTTGACGGTGACATTGATGGTGTAGTAGCGGGTGTCGAAGTTGGCGGTGAGGGTGGTGTCGCTATTGACGGTGATGGAGATGGTGGCGTCGGTGAGGCCGTTGCTCCAACCGGTGAAGACGAATCCACTGCCAGCGGTGGCGGTGAGGGTCACCACGGTGCCTTCCTCAACAGCCTCGGTGGGAATGCCGGTGACGGTACCCATCGTCTCGTCGAAGTTGACGGCGACAGTGAAGTACTGCGTATTGGCCTCGAAGTTGGCGGTGAGGGTGGTGTCTTCGGTAACGGTGAAGGTGATGATGCTGTCGGCAATACCATTGCTCCAGCCGATGAAGTGGTAGCCATCGTTAGGAGTGGCGGTGAGAGTCACCTCGGTGCCAACGAAGACGGGAGCCGTGGGAGCGCCGGTGACGGTACCCATCGTCTCGTCGAAGTTGACGGTCACAGTGTAGAACACCGGGGCGGTGACGGCGTTGACAGCCATCGGGTAGGTGTAGAAGAAACTCCAGCCCCAGCCTTCATAGTAGGCGCTGTCGTAGACCTGGCCTGCGGCGGGATCGCCCCACTTCTCGAAGTCGCCATTGGCGAGCTGCTGGCTCATGCCACCATCCATCACGCCGTTGAGGGTGCTCTCCCAGTAGGAGGTACCGCGCAGTGTGTCGCCGTTCTCAACGAAGAGGATGTCGGTCAGGTAGCCGCCGTCCATCACAAAGCTGAAGCGCGGGTCGTTGGCCACGATGGTGTCCATGGCGTTCTGGACGGTGATGTTCTCGGTGCTGAAGTTCACACCCCAAGCCAGGGAGGTGTCGGCCCAGTTGACAGCCAACACAGCCTGATTGGCACCCGTGCCGCTCCAGAAGGTCACCTCGCTGGCGGCGATGGTGGAGCTGGCATAGCGGAAGTAGGCGTTGACAGAGATGTTGCTGTCCATGGTGAGGGTGAGGGTGGTGGTGCCGTAGACCGTGCTGTCGCCGAAGGTCCACTTGTAGAGTTCGAAGCCCTCGTTGGCGGTGGCGGTGAGGGTGGCCTCGCTGCCTTCGCGCACCTCGGTCACGCCGTTGGCGGTACCCATGGTGGAGTCGTTGACCACGACGGTGGCGTCATAGAAGTTGACGTGGGGAGTAGTGAAGCGGCGCTTGATCCAGTTGCCCGTCTCGCTGTCGGAGCAGATGGAGCGGATGTAGATGGTGTAGGAGGTGTCGTGCACCAGGCCACTGAGGTGGATGTTGGGCGTGGTGAGGGTCTGGGCGAGGGTCTCGAGCTCGGTGGCGCTGAGGCTGTCGCTGGTGCTGTAGGCAAACTTCCAGGTAGTCTCCTGGTCGCCGGGATACCACATCAGGTCGACGGAGGTGTCGCTGAGGTGGTTGTTCATGACGGTGGAAACATCGAGGCAGCTGGTAGGTACGTAGCAGAGCTGCAGGTTGGCGCGCGCAGTGGTACTGGCCAGCACAGAGCTGATGCCGGGATCGGAGCTGTCCTGAGCCTTATAGTAGGACTTGCCGGAGACCGTGGTGCCATAGACACTTCTGCTGCATCCGCCGCTGGCTGTGCAACCCACGCCGCGGGTGAGCACGAGCAGCTGCTGGCCTTCGGAGATGGTGATGGGGTTCGCAACGGTGAGCTGGTTCCAGCCGAGATCGCTGGGGGTGTAAGCGACAGCGCCATTGTAGATGGTGTCGGCATCGGCGATGAGGTCGGAGAAGACGGACTCGTTGGTCAGTTCGAAGCTGGCGTCCACAACCTTGGCCCAGACAGTCATCGTGGCACCGTTACCCGTGTTGCCAGTGCTGACGTTGAAGGAGAGGGCGCTGATGACACCCGTGCGGGGAGCCTCATAGAGACCGGCATAGTACTGCCATCCGTAGTAACCGGGAAGGAAGTATGAGGTGGTCGTAGTGCCGGTGCCGACGGTCTCGCAGCTGGTGGGGAAGGTGGCGGTGCGCACACTGTCAAGCAGGGCGGTGTCGCCGGTGGTCTGCGTGGCGGCAAAGTAAGGCATCACATAGATGTCGTAGGCCGTATCGGTGAGCAGGCCGAGGAAGGGATGGAAGGCTATGGCCTCGGCGAGGGTGTCGGTGACGATAACCCAGTCGTTGGCGGCAGGCTCCTGGCCATGCAGCACGATGGCAGCTTTCCAGGCGGTCTCGTCGGCATAGTTCTCCACGTTGCGCATCCAGTAGGCCGTCATGGCGTTGTGGGCCACGTTGGTGACATTCAGGCCGAACACGGCGGGAGTGGCGCTGGGCATGGTGACGCTGTCGGGGGCGCTCCAGGGCGACACCTCGTTGTCCATGGCGTTGCGGAAATAGAAGTAGTAGGTGGTGGCGGAGTTCAGACCGTTGACGTCGACGATGGTGGTGTCGATGCCGTTGGCCGACGGGGTGGCGTTGGCCAGGGCGGTCTCGTCGAGCAGCGTGGTGCTGACAATGTAGCTGAAGTTGGTGGGCTGGCCGATGGCGGCGCCGGTGTTGGCAACCTCGAGGCGAGCCTCATGTTTGCCGACGAACTGGGTGCTGACGATTTCAGGCGTACGCACGGTGGGGAACGTGTGGAACTCGAAGCTGGCCCAGCCGCTCATGCCTTCGGGATGCTCGGTGCCGTTGCAGAGGGCGCGGACGTAGACGAAATAGTCGTGGTCGGGAGTGAGGCCCGTGGCGTTGTAGCTGGTGGCGTTGGCGGCCAGCAGGGCGGGAGTGGCGCCCTCGAGGCCGTCGGCGTCGAGCATGGTGGGGCTGACGATAATCTGGTTGCCCACGCAATAGTCAGCGCTGGAGGCCGTCCAGCTGAGGTTGGCGATGGTGTTGCTCAGGCTGTCGATGTGGATGTCGCTGACATCGGGGCAGGCCAGATCCTCATAGCACAGCTTGATGTTCAAGCGGGAGCTTCCCACGCTGCCGGTAGTGCTCATGCCGGGGTCGCTGGAGTCAGCTTGCTTGTACCACTGCTTGCTGGTCTTCGAGGTGGTGCGTTCGTAACGGGTGCATCCGCCGCTGGTCGAGCAGCCCACGCCGCGCGAAAGGATGAGCAGCTGGTTGCCGGCGGTGAGATTGAGGGACTGCGGGAAGGTGAAGTCGATCCAGCCGACCATGGCGGAGGTGTAGTTGGCGTCGCCGTCGTAGACAAGCATGGCATCCTGGGCCATAGTCTCGAAGGTCGTGGTGTTGTCGAAGGCGAAATCGGGGCCGACCTCTTTGACCCACACCTGAAGGTGGGCGCCGGTGCTGGCGTTGCCGGTCGCAAGGTAGGCAGAGAAGCCGTTGGCAGCCATGTTCTCGGTCACACTGTAGAGGTTGCCGCTATACTGCCAACCATAGTAGCCGGGGAAGAAGTACCGCGCAGTGGAGGTGCCGGTGGAACCGTCGTAGACGTCGCAAATCTGGAGGATTTTCGTGGTGACGCTGTCCTCGATCCAGACGGAGTCGCAAGGGGTCTTCAGGTACATATAATATTTTGTTCCGCGCGAGAGACCCTCCACGGTGTACTGGTGGGCGTTGCTCACGGTGATGTGCTGGGCGCTGGCCAGGGCCGTGGCGTCGAGACGCTCGACGCTGTTGATGAACCAGTGCTCGGTGACGAGGGTGTCGGGGTTGTCCCACGTGGCGGTGTAGCGGATACGCTCGGGGGCAATCTGCAGATTGCGGTCGGCGACGCACGTCTCGCCCTGCAGCAGGAGGGTGAAGTCGGTGTAGAAGGCATTGTCCTCAGCCTTGACGCGAATGGTCATCGGCACGTTGACATGCAGGTAGTTCTTGATGCTGGTGGTGTTCAGCTGGCAGGTGTAGCTGCCGTCGGCGGCGGTGTCGATGAAAGCATAGGCACCGGAGGAGAGGGTCCAGCTGAAGGAGAGGTTGCTCAGGCTGGTGTTGTACCACACGGGGACGGTGACGGAGAAGGTGGCGCTGTCAATCACCACGTCGGCGCGCTTCATGGTGCCGCTGGCGTTGAAGGAGACCACATCGTGCTCGTTGCGCAGGGTGCGGGTGCTGACCATGACGGCTCGCGAGCTGTCGGTGGCCGAGCAGACGGTGCGCAGGGTGAAGCTGTAGTTGGTGTTGGGATCCAGATTGGCGAAAGTGTAGGCAGTGTCGCCGGCGGCGGCATGGAACCAGGCCGTGTCGGTGTCCGTGGTGCGCATGATGCTCACCGTGGCGCCCTCGTTCTCACTGTTCTGCCAGTTCAGCTTGGCACTGTTGCTGGTCACATCGCTCACAGTGATGTTCCTCGGGACGAAGCAGGTGGGCTGCACCTCGATGTTCACATCGTCGATGTAGGCGGTGATGGTCGTGCTGGGGTTCTTGATGAAGCGGAAGGCGGGCCAAGCGCCGTTGCTGTGCACACCGAGCTTGGCTTCATATTCGGCATAGACGTTGTTGGTGCTCACCAGCACGGTGTCGTCGGCCACGAAGGTGGAGTGGTCGGAGGGGTCGGTCATGGTACCCACCTGAACATACAGCATCATGTTGGGGTTGTAAGTGCGGCCCATGAAGCGAACCTGGTTGTTGTTCATGGGGAAGCTGGTGACGTCCACCTGCGGCATGATGGCAAGGATGGTGTCACCATAGCCGGCGGTGAAGTTGAGCGAGAGATAGAGGCAACGGCTGCCGGTGTATCCGTAGGAACCATACGAGTAGGGATAGTTGTTGTAACTGTTGTTGGTGCCGTCGTTGTAGCGGCTCCAGCAGGCGGGGAGATTGTAGGAGGAGGAGTAGGCATCGCCCAGCTCGTTGTTCTCGAAGCTGGTGCTGTAGGGCAGCTGCACGGGGCCGCAGAGGGTGCGGACGTTGAGGTTGCGGCGAGGGCTCATCTCGCCATCGGTGCAGTTGGTGATAACGGAGAAGGTGTAGTTGGTGTAAGGTGCAAGATTGCTGATGGCATAGGTGGTGCCGGTCACGTTGGCGGCCACCACATCCTCGCCATTGAGGACGGTGTAGGTGGCACCGGTGTTGATGGTGTCGGCCCATGTCAGGGTCAGGCTGTTGTGAGTGATATTGGAGGCAGCCAGATTCTGAACCATCTTGCAGTTGCCGAGGGCCTCATGGGTGAAGGTCACCTTGGGCAGGAAAGTCGTACGGCTGACGCTGCCATGACCGTAGACGCTACCATAGACGGAGGTCACGTTCACGCCATAGAAACTGCGGTCGTTGAAGGAGGTGGCTGTCGGCAGGTTGAACTCCACCAGGAGATTGCCGCCGGTGTAGACGAACGGGGCGTCAAATTCGACGATGAGGGTCCTCGTGTCGGCATCGAAGGCCAGCGCGCCGCTGTGCACCAGCGTCAACGAGGTGGTGACGTCATAACTTGCCGAACTGAACGAGGCAGCGTCACTGATGCCGAGGCTGACCTGCCAGTCGCCCGCAAGCCATGAGGGCGAGGTGGCGTTGTTGACATAATAGGTGAGCTGCGTGATGGCATTGCCTGTCATGTCGGTCAGCATGTCGGCAGGATAGATGGACTGCTCCCGCTGAGCCGCATCAGCCCAGTTGCCCCACAGCGGGAGGTAGACACTCGTCGTAGTCCCATCCGCCACGGTCAACGTCTCTTGTGCTTGCGCCGCAAACGGCAGCAGCATGGCCGCCATGAGCGCAAAAGATCGTAAGAACTTTAGCATAATTGTTTTGTTTTTTGTTGGTTTGTTAAAAATTTATTTTTATGTTTATTCAATTGTCGGTTCCCATCCTCTTCTGTTGCGCCACGCGCCGGCAGAACATCGCCAACGGCGGGCGTAAACATTTCTTTTTTAGCCTTTTATCACCAATATTATATTATATACCAAGTGGCAAAAATACACATTTTTTTCGACATGGGACGACTTGCGGAAGATTTTTTTGTTTTTTAACATTTTTGGAGGTTTGAAAACGACAGCAAAGACTATAAACCGCTTGTTTCCATTGCTGTTTCATGTGGTCCGCCGTCGTTTTCCATCCCTCTCTGAAAGTCGTTTCCCCGACAAAAATCCGCCCCAGATGCAAAACACTGGCATTCAGCACCGAAAAGGCACCATCTTCTTCCCTCGTCCTTACCATCTTCCTACCATCGCCCTACCAAGTCCTACCATGGTAGGAGTTGGGTAGGAGTTGGTAGGGTGTTGGTAGGTGGTTGTCAGGCAGTTGGGGTTTCGGCGGCCGAAGGGTGCCGCCGGGGTGTTTATTTTTTGCCGGAAGGACATACTAAAATGCGCGGGGAGACGTTATGAATGCAGGAAAAAGAGAAAAAAAAACATACACACCATGTTCAAGAAAGAGACCTATATGGCCCGCCGCGAACAGCTCCGCAAGGACATCGGCAAGGGGCTTATCATCATTCCGGGCAACCACGAGGCGCCCTGCAACTACAAGGACAACACCTACTGGTTCCGCCAGGACAGCACGTTCCTCTACTTCTTCGGCCTGC
>JAFVAM010000093.1 GCA_017480525.1 Bacteroidales bacterium
CGGTAGAACTTCACGTATTTGCTCAACGAGCTGTTGTCGAAGCCCTTGCCATACCGCTTGGTAAGTTCGTCCGACAGGTTGCGCACCAGCCTTTGGCCATAACTGCCGCGCTCTTCGCCACCAAGCAATTCTCGCGCTATGCGTTCGCCGAGCAGCCAGTTGCGCAGGGTTAGGTACACGTTGAGCGACCGTGCAGCCGCCACCTGCGCCCCCGCGATGATGCTCCCTGCGTCTGCCAGCAGGTTGTCGGTGGCTTGGAAGGTTAGTCCGCCGTTGCTTTGTTGTATCTCGTCCATGGAAATGTATATGTAAATAATGTAGCAGGGCGAACATTCGGGCGTAGGTCGCCCTGCTACATGGGGGAGGGAGCTACTTGAAGTATTCCACGCCGCTCTCGAAGATTTGCTGGTCGTCGTCGCCGACGATGTTGAGGGCGGTGCCACGGCTGCGGCGTTCGCTATGTCCCATCTTACCGAGGACGCGTCCGTCGGGGCTGGTGATGCCCTCGATGGCGCAGTAGGAGCCGTTCATGTTGAACTCGTCGTCCATCGTGGGGTGGCCTTCGAGGTCGACATACTGTGTGGCTACCTGCCCGGCAGCGAAGAGTTTCTCGATGCAAGCCTGTGGCGCAACGAAACGACCTTCGCCGTGCGAGATGGGGATGACATAGTCCTTGCCCAACTCGGCTCTCCGCAGCCAGGGGCTGAGGTTGCTCACCACCTTGGTGTAGGCCATCTTGCTTTGGTGGCGTCCGATGGTGTTGAAAGTGAGCGTGGGAGCATCGGTGGCTTGCGGACGTATTTCGCCGTAGGGTACAAGGCCGAGTTTGACCAAGGCCTGGAAGCCGTTGCAGATGCCGAGCATCAGGCCGTCGCGCTCGCGCAGCAGTTGCATGACAGCCTCGGCAATCTGCCCATTGCGGAACACCGAGGTGATGAACTTGGCACTGCCTTCTGGTTCGTCGCCAGCCGAGAAACCGCCAGGTATCATAATCATCTGGCTGCGGCGGATGGCCTGCACGTAGGCCTCGACGCTCTCGCGTATCTGCTGGCCGTTCTGATTGCGGAAGACGATAATCTCAGGCTCGGCACCTGCACGCAAGAAGGCACGTGCCGAATCGAGCTCGCAGTTGGTGCCAGGGAAGGCAGGGATGAAGACATGGGGCTTCGCCACCTTGTGGCGGCAGAGGTAGATGCTGTCGTACTGCTTGGGTGCAGCGGGCTCGATGGGTGTAGCGGCCTGGCTGGTGCGGGTGGGGAATACGCCTTCGAGCGTACCCTGCCAAGCGGCAAGGGCTTCGTCGAGGGAGATCTTCTCGCCGCATACCTCGAAGCAAGGTTCAGCGGTTACGGTGCCAATCTGCGTGCAGCGGAAGGGGAGGGCAGACGGCTCGGCAGCGGTTTCCACCACGATGTTGCCATAGTGGCGAGCCGCGAGCTCGGCCTTGTCGGCCACTTCGAGGCGCACACCCAGCTTGTTGCCGAAGGCCATCTTGCTGACGGCCTCGACCAGACCGCCGAAGCCTACCACGTAGGCGGCACGCACCTGCACGGCCTCGATGGCGCGGCGCAGGTCGGCATACTGCTGCATAGCGTCGGCATAGTCGGGCATGTCGTAGTCGGCCTCCTTCACGTCGAGCAACACCAGGCGGCTGCCGGCCTTCTTGAGTTCGGGCGTTACGACATGTTGCAGGTCGCTCATGCCCACGGCGAAGGAGCAAAGCGTGGGCGGCACATCGATGTCGTTGAAGGTGCCGCTCATCGAGTCCTTACCGCCAATAGAGGGCAGCTTCAGGCCCATCTGTGCGCTGTAGGCACCCAGCAAGGCACTGAACGGCTCGCCCCAGCGGTAGGGGTCTTTGCCGAGTTTCTTGAAGTATTCCTGGAAGGTGAGGCGCACACGGCTTGCGTCGCCACCAGCGGCGGCAATCTTGGCTACGCTGTTCACCACGTTCCACACCGCGCCATGGAAGGGACTCCACGACATGAGGTAGGGGTCGAGGCCGTAGGACATGATGCTGACGGTGTCGCACTGCTTGTCGACCTGCGGCAACTTGCCTATCATGCTCTGCCTGGGGGTGAGCTGATAGCGACCGCCGAGGGGCATCACCACGCTGCCTGCACCTATCGAGCTGTCGAACATCTCCACCAGCCCTTTCTGCGAGCATACGTTGAGGTCGGAGAGGGTGTCCAACCACAGCTCTGTGATTGGCTTAGTGGACTGGGCGGGTTTCAAGGGTTCGGTGGGCATCTTGACGCGGACGGTGGTCTCCTGATGGGCGCCGTTGGTGTCGATGAAGCGGCGGCTGAGGTTGACAATCTCCTTGCCTCGCCAGCTGATGACCATGCGGGCTTCCTCGGTGACGGTGGCCACCACCGTGGCTTCGAGGTTCTCCTCGTCGGCATACTTGAGCATGAGGTCCACATCCTTGGGATCCACCACCACAGCCATGCGTTCCTGGCTCTCGCTGATGGCGAGTTCGGTGCCGTCAAGGCCGGCATATTTTTTCGGAACACGGTCGAGGTTGATCTGCAGGCCGTCGGCCAGCTCGCCGATGGCCACGCTGACACCGCCTGCGCCGAAGTCGTTGCACTTCTTAATCAGCGACGAGACCTCCTCGCGGCGGAACAGACGCTGGATTTTGCGCTCCGTCGGGGCGTTGCCCTTCTGCACCTCGGCTCCACAACTGGTGAGGCTAGCCGTGGTGTGGCTCTTCGACGAGCCAGTGGCGCCGCCGCAACCGTCGCGGCCCGTGCGGCCACCGAGCAGGATGATGACATCGCCAGGGTCGGAGGTGAGACGCTTCACGGCGCGGCGCGGCGCAGCAGCTATCACGGCGCCAATCTCCATGCGTTTGGCTACATAGTTGGGGTGGTACACCTCGTTCACTAAGCCCGTGGCCAACCCAATCTGGTTGCCGTAGGAGGAATAGCCGCGAGCGGCGGTGGTAACAATCTTGCGCTGCGGAAGCTTGCCCGACAGGGTCTCGTTGAGCGGGCGCGTGGGGTCGGCGGCACCGGTGACACGCATGGCCTGGTAGACGTAGGTGCGTCCGCTGAGCGGGTCGCGGATGCAGCCGCCGAGGCAGGTGGCCGCGCCACCGAAAGGCTCGATCTCGGTGGGGTGGTTGTGGGTCTCGTTCTTGAAATTGATGAGCCACTCCTCCTCCTTGCCGTCCACCTTGAGCGGCACCACAATGGAGCAGGCGTTGATCTCGTCGCTCTTCTCCTGGTCGTCGAGCAGCCCCATGCCTTTCAGCCGCTTGGCGGCCAGGGTGCCGATGTCCATCAGGCAGACGAACTTGTCGTCGCGCCCGGCGTACTGGGTCTTGTGGTCGGCGAGATACTGCCGGAAAGCGCCTTCAATCAGGGGGCGGTAGTAGCCCTCGTCGAACTGCACATCCTTCAACTCGGTGGCGAAAGTGGTGTGGCGGCAATGGTCGCTCCAGTAGGTGTCGAGCACACGGATTTCCGTCATGGTGGGGTCGCGGCGCTCCTCGTCGTGGAAGTAGCGTTGTATGTGGAGGAAATCGGCGAAGGTCATGGCGAGGCCGAGACTGCCGTAGAGTTCCCTAAGCCTGTCTTCGGGCATGTCCGAAAAACCGTTGAAGACGAGGACGTCGGCAGGCTCGTCGAAATGGTCCTCGAGGGTCTGCGGCTTGGGGCCGTCGGCGCGGCGGCTGTCCACGGGGTTCACGCAGTGGTCCACGATGGCCTCGCGCTGACGGTCGTCAAGACGGCCACTGACGACATAGGTCGTCGCCGAGCGGATGATGGGCTGCTCGGCATCGTTGAGGAGCTGCACGCACTGCTCCGCCGAGTCGGCGCGCTGGTCGAACTGGCCGGGCAGGTACTCCACCGTGAAGCAGAAGTCGCTCTCCTTGTGGGGGAATTCCTCCTCGTAGAGGTCGTCCACCGGCGGCTCGCTGAAGACGGTGCCCTTGGCCTTCTGATAGGTCTCGTCGCTGACGTTCTCCACGTCGTAGCGGATGAGTACGCGCACCTCCTCGGCCTCGATGCCGAGGTATTCGCTCATTTCGGTTTGTAGTTCCTTGGCCTTCACGGCGAAGGCCGGCTTCTTTTCAACAAAGATTCTTCTAACCATATGCTGTATTTTTCTTATTTTTCGTTCTGTGCGGCGGCGCTTGCGTCGTCGGCCTCTATGAACTGCTCCGGGTGCTTGGCCATCTCTTTCTTGTACAGACGGCGGATTTTCAGGATGTCGGCCTCGCAATCATCTGTTGTCCAGACGGCTTCACCGATGCGCACCTCGCGCTTGCCGAAGTCGAGGAAAGCCGGGACGATGGGCACCCCGGCCTGGTGGGCAATCTCCCAGAAACCACGTTTCCAGCGTTTCGCGGGCTTGCGTGTACCTTCCGGCGTGATGGCCAGGGCCAGTCCCCCACCCTTCGCAAACTCCGCCACGGCGGCACCCACCATGTCGTTCTTGCGGTTGCCGCGGTCGATGCTGATGGCTCCCAGATAGCGCAGAATCGGCCCCAACGGACCCCAGAAAAACTCCTTCTTGATGAATATCCTGCCGTTGACCCCAAGTTGCCACAGGTAGGCCGTACCCACCAGATAATCAGCCACCGACGTGTGCGGCGCCGTGGCGAAGACACAACGCTCCAGCTCGGGCCGCGACCCTTTCTCCGGCAGGATGAACTTCCACCCGCCGATCTTGGCTATCAGTATCCAGATTTTCTTCATAGCGGTTGCAAAAATACAATTATTTTGCGAAATATAATAAATAAATTTTCCACTGCATGTTGATAACCGGCTTTCCACAGGCATTCCGAGTGTGGCAAAAAGGGTACAATCCACCTGCCAAAAGCCTACCATCCCCTTATCATCTCCTACCATGGTAGGAGTTGGGTAGGAGTTGGGTAGGAGTTGGTAAGGCGATGGTATTGATTCAGTGGCTTTTATACGGGTAGCATTTGAAGAGTGCCGCAAAAGATATTTCATTCTGTATTTCAACGATTTGCATTTTTTTCGTTTCTTCCGCCAAGGAGAAAAAAGGGCATTCCTGCGGTGTGTGTTTTTTGTTACACTTTCCATGGGCGGTGAATAAAATTATTTTGCAGTTCCGTCCAAAATGCGTATCTTTGCATCGGGAAAATGCAGCAAACAGACCGACAGACGACTTGAAATCAAACAATAATAGAAATATGAACAGGAAATACATTGCATTGGCCATGGCGGCGATGCTCCTTTCGGGCGGCGCGATGGCACAGAAGAAGAAGGCGGCGGAGCCGCAGTACAACGGGGGCATCACGCCCGAGATGATGCAGCAGATGAAAGGAGCGTTCGGCGGCTCGGCCAGCGACAAGGCCCTGCGCAACATCATGGTGAACCAAAGTCCGCAGAAGCTGGCCATGAACTATGAGAACGCCACGAAGTTCGACTCGCACTTCTCCAACCGCGTGGAGAGCAAGGCCGTCACCGACCAGAAGTCCTCCGGCCGCTGCTGGATGTTCACCGGCATGAACGTGCTGCGCAACCAGGCCATCCGCAAGCACCACCTGCCCGCCGAGTTCCAGTTCTCGCAGGCCTACCTTTTCTTCTACGACCAGCTGGAGAAGAGCAACCTCTTCCTGCAGGCCATGATCGACACCTACAAGAAGCCCATCGACGACCAGGAGGTGCAGTGGCTCTTCAAGAACCCCATCGGCGACGGCGGCCAGTTCACCGGAGTGGCCAACCTGATTGACAAATACGGCCTTGTGCCTGCCGACGTGATGCCGGAGACCTACAACACCAACAACACCTCCAGCATCAGCAACCTCCTCAGCCTCAAGCTGCGCGAGGACGGACTGCAGCTGCGCGAGATGGCCAACCAGAAAGGCATGACGCCGCAGAAGCTGCAGCAGAAGAAGACCGAGATGCTCGGCACCATCTACCGTATGCTGGCACTCACCATGGGCGAGCCTCCGGCAGAGTTCACATGGCAGCAGAAGAACGCCAAGGGCGAGATTGTGGAGACCGCCACCTACACGCCCAGGGAGTTCTACGAGAAGTTCGCCAAGACCGACTTCTCGAGATACTACATGGTGATGAACGACCCCACACGCGAATACTACAAGGTGTATGAGATACAGTACGACCGCCACGTCTACGACGGCCAGAACTGGCGCTACCTCAACCTGCCCATGGAGGACATCGCCCCCATGTGCATCGCCAGCATCAAGGACAGCACCATGATGTACTTCAGCTGCGACGTGGGCAAATTCCTCAACCGCGACAACGGCCTGATGGACATGAACAACTACGACTACGAGAGCCTGATGGGCACCACTTTCGGCATGGACAAGAAGCAGCGTGTGGCCACCTACGCCAGCGGCAGCAGCCACGCCATGACGCTCTGCGCCGTGGACCTCGACGCCGATGGCAAGCCCGTGAAATGGATGGTGGAGAACAGCTGGGGCCCCAACTACGGCTGGCAGGGCAACCTCATCATGACCAACGACTGGTTCAACGAGTACATGTTCCGCGTGGTGCTCGAGGAGAAGTACATCCCCGCCAAGCTGCGCGCCATGATGGACCAGAAGCCCGTCATGCTCCCCGCCTGGGATCCGATGTTCGCCCCGGAGGAATAGTCTCCGGCTGAAATCCTATCGATGCACAACGAAAAAAAGGCACCGGCGCAGCTGGTGCTTTTTTTGCTGCACAGAGGCAGGGACGGACTGGAGAGTGTCGGCGGTGCCTACTCGTCGCGCTTGCGCTTGAACCACTCGACGAACTTGGGAAGGTCGTCCAGCTTCTGGAAGCCGCTCTTGAAAGGCTCGGCGGGGAGGTCGACGGTCTCCATATAGCCCACGAGCGTGGCGCAGTCGAACTCACCCATCAGGGCTTCGAGGGTGACATAGACGCCCACCTGGAAGTCCTCGTCGTCGGGTCTGGAACCCTCCACGGCGATGCGCAGGCCCAGCATGTCGGGTTCCTCCTCGCATTCCAGCTGCTCGAAGTACATCTTGCGGGTGTCGAAGACCCAACGGTCGAAGCGCACCTTCAGTTCGGTGCCCATGGGCTGTTTGAAGGCCACGAACTCCCACCAGTCGAGGTCGGGGGCGGCGTCGACAAGTTCCACCACATAGCGGAAGAGGTCGGTGTCGCCTTCGGCGGTGAAGGTCAGTGTGCGGCCGTTGGCCGTGGCCTCGCCGATTTCGTAAGTGAGGCCGTTGCAGTATTTGGTGAGCTGGTACTGAAGGGCGTTTTCCAGCTCGGCGCGGCCTTTGTCGTCGAGGTCGCCCATGGCCACCAGTGGTTCATTGTGGTCTTCGAACCACTGCCAGAATATCTTTGTTTTCTCCATATTTCTCTTTACTTTTTTTTACCGACAAAGGTTAGATGATGATGGCTTCGGGGGTGAGGGGGATCTGGAATTTGTCGAGGACATCCTGCTGGATGGCGCGGGCAAGGGCCACGACGTCGGAGCCTGTGCACCCGCCGGTGTTGTAGAGGACGAGGGCGTTCGTGGGCCAGACCCCTGCCCCACCCTGTGTGCGGCCTTTCCATCCGGCGCGGTCGATGAGCCATCCGGCGGAGAGCTTGTAGCCGCCCTCCGAGGCGTGGGCCTCGGGCATGTCGGGGAACTGCTCCCGCAGAGCGAGATAGACGGTTTCCGTCACCACAGGGTTCTTGAAGAAGCTGCCTGCAGAGCCGTGTTCTTCGGGGCGCGGGAGTTTCTGCCACCGCAGGTCGGCGATGGCCTGGCGCAGTTCTGCCGCCGTGGCATGGGGGAGGTTGGCCAAGGCCTTGTAGCTGAGGTTGGGGACGAACACCGTCCGCAGACGGAAAGCCACGCGCAGCACGAGGTAGCGTCCGGGAAGCTCCTTGAAGAGCGAATGGCGGTAGCCGAAACGGCAGTCGGCATTGGAGAGTGTGCGCAAGCAACACTCGCGGAGGTCGTAGGCCTCGACACGCTCTATCACATCCTTCGCCTCGACGCCATAGGCTCCGACATTCTGCACCGCGCCGGCACCCACAGTGCCGGGGATGGCCGAGAGGTTCTCCAGGCCGTAGAGGCCGTGGTCGATGCACCACTGTACCAGTGCATCCATACGCATCCCCCCCCAGGCTGTCACCAGGTTGTCGTCCACGGTCACCACCTGCCTGTCGGCCAGGGTCACCACCGTCCCGGCGTAGTCGTCCACAAACACGACATCGCTGCCCGCCCCGAGGACGAAGAAGTCGCCCTCCACTGTCGGGATGCTGTCGCCGGGTTCTATTTCGAGCAGACGCCGTGCCACAGCGTCGATGCCGAATGTGTTTCGGTCCTTGAGATGTATATCGGTGTATTCGTACATAAACAGTCCATGGCTTTCAAACAATCCCTGCCTATCGCGACCTGATGTCGGTCTTGACGACAGGTCCCGCCTCCTTGCGCGGACGGCGTTCGGGAGCCACATAGCCGGGCTGGAACACCTTGCGCTGGCTCCACAGCAGGGCCGCGGCCAGCACGGCGCCAAGCACGTCGCTCACCGTGCCGGCAATCCACACCCCCGTCACACCGTCGCCGCCAAGGTTGATGACAAGCAGCGGCATCACGAAGGCCAGCGGTACGAGGAAAAGCACCTGGCGCGAAAGGCTGGTGACGATGGCTATCCACGGCCTGTCGATGCTCTGGAAAAACTGCGAGTTGGTGATGGTGAAGCCTATGAGGGGGAGCATGACGTTCAGATAGCGCATGGCAGGCACCGCGATGTCGAGCAGTTCGTCGCTGTCGGTGAAGGCGCGCAGAATGAGCCTCGGGACAATCACCGCCAGCGCGGCCCCGATGAACCCCACAACAAGCGACACTTTCATCGTCAGCCCATAGACATCGCGCAGACGGCGGCTGTGTCCGGCGCCGTAGTTATAGCCCGCGATGGGCTGCATGCCCTGGCAAAGGCCCAGCATGAACATCACCATGAACGAACCGAAGGTGTTGACGATGCATATGGCTCCCACGGCCAGGTCGCCGCCATAGTGGATGAGCCTGCGGTTGAGGATGGCCACGACGAACGAGGCGGCGAAATTCATCAGGAAGGGGCTGAGTCCGATGAGGAGGATGTTGCGGAAGATGTACAGCTTCGGTTGCCAGGCATGGCGCTTGAAGCGGATGAAACTCTTCGGCGAAAGGAAGTGAGCCACCGCCACCACCGCCGTGGTCATCATGGAGATGGTCGTGGCCCAGGCGGCGCCGCCAATGCCCCACTTCATCACGCTGATGAACAGCGCGTCGAGAATAATGTTCAAGACGGCGCCACCGGCCATAATCCACATGCTCTTGGTAGGATAGCCGCTGGCACGGATAAGGCCTGTGAGGTTGAAACTCATGGTGGTGAAGAACATTCCCGGCAGGACGATATACATATACTCCCGCGCATAGCCTATCGTGTCCACCGAAGCACCGAAGAGTTGCAGTATCTTGTCCATGAAGAGATAGCCGCCAGAGACAAAGAGGAAGCCGAAGAAGAAGGTTAGCAGCATGCTGTTGCCCAGAATCTTCTCGGCCCAGCGGACATCCTTGCGCCCGAGCACGATGCTCATGCGGCTGCTGGCACCCACGCCCACCAGCGAGCCGAGGGCATGGATGATGTTCATTATCGGCATGGTGAGCGCCAGCCCGGCAATGGCCAACGCGCCTACATACTGCCCGAGGAACACGCGGTCCACAATGTTGTATATCGACGAAATGACCTGCGTAATGACCGCCGGCAGGGCGTACTGCAGCAGCAGTGAGCCTATGGGCTTGGTCTCCAACTCATGTATGTTGTCCATCTCTCTGTAACAATAATTCAATTCTTAAAAACTTTTAAACGAGGAAAAGCATCTTTTATTGCCACACGGCGAAAAAAAACAGCCTTGTAGATTCAATATCGAAGTGCAACACTGCTTTGCAAAGGCAGGAAGTCATATCCAACCACATGACCACCAAACAAAAAGGGAGACGATTCGTTCTTCCTCGATGCCGCGAACGGCGCGCAGCTGGTTGGCGGGCATGTTTTTTTTTCATGTGGAGGTGAAAGTTTTTTCCGCCAGGGGGTACATATTATATAAAAAAACATAAAACTATGAAACGAACATTCTTGTTACCACTAACCTTCGTGTTCCTGGCGCTGGCCGGAGCATGTCAGAAAGATGAAATCACCACTGTCAGCGATACCACCGGCACGGGTGGCGATGGCGGCAGCGTCATTGACACCACGGGGACTGTCACCACAGACTATGACCGCACGGTGTCCATTGTTTTCTCCACCAGCGGCGCAGCCACGGTGAGCGGCACGGGCGACAACGTCAGCGTCACCGTCAACGGCAACGACGTCACCATCCGCAACGGCGGCGACGAGAAGGTGATGTACCGTCTCAGCGGTTCGACCACCGACGGATTCCTGAAAATCTACAGCGGACGCAAGCAGGGCATCACGCTCGACGGCGTAAGCCTCAAGAACACGCGTGGTGCAGCCATCAACGTGCAGGGTCCGGAGGCCACACCCAACAAGGGCAAGCGCGTGGAGCTTGTCCTCAACGGCAGCAGCACTCTCGCCGACGGCGCCACCTATAGCCTCACGCCCAGCACCGAAGACGAGAAAGCCGCGATATTCAGCGAGGGCCAGATTGTCGTCGGCGGCGATGGCCTGCTGACCGTCGAGGCCACCGGCAAGGGCGGCATAGCCAGCGACGACTGGGTGCAGTTCCTCGACGGCGCGACGGTGAACGTCACCTCTGCAGGCGGCAACGGTGTGCGCGGCAAGGAATACATCCTCGTCAGCGGCGGCACCATTGACGTCAGCGTCTCGGCCAACGGCAGCAAGGGTTTCAGCAGCGACAGCCTGGTGCGCTTCGACGGCGGTGCCACCACCATCAAGCTCACGGGCAGCACCGTGGTCAACAGCGGCGACACGGCACGTAGCAATGGCATCAAGGCCGACCAGCTCTTCGAGATGAACAATGGCACACTCGCCATCAGCAACAGCGGCACCGGCGGCAAGGGCATCAGCGGCGACGGTCCGGCCTACTTCCGTGGGGGCACGGTGACGGTGACCGCCACGGGCAACAACTTCGGGTCCTCCTCCGGCGGCGGCTGGGGCGGCGGTGGCGGCTGGGGACCCGGCGGCGGCAACGGTCCCGGCGGCCATGGCAGCAATAGCAACAGCGTGGGTGC
>JAFVAM010000094.1 GCA_017480525.1 Bacteroidales bacterium
GGCGACACGCTGCCCATCGTGCTGCTGGCCGTCAGCAGGGTCACCGTGTAGGTGGTGGGCTGCGGCGGGTTCTGGCCGTCGGCCTCGAAGGTGGCCGTCAGGGCGAGGTTGGAGGTGACGGTGGTGGTGTAGGGGTTGGCGGTGGAGACCTGCGTCGTGCCGCTCGTCCAGGCCACGAAGTGGTAGCCGCTGTTGGCGGTGGCCGTGAAGGTCACCTGAGTACCTTCGTTGACGATGCCGCTGGGCGAAACGGTGGCGCTGCCCATCGTGGCGTCGGTGCTGGCGGCGCTGACGGTGTAGGTGGTGGGGGCGGGAGGCGTCACTGTGCTGTCTGCCATGGAAACGGAGATGTTATCGATGGCCGCAGGGGCATCCAGACCACCGCTACCATCGTTTCGCCATGCAAAGATGAGTTTGTAGCGACCTGCGGTGGCCACAGCAACGGTGTCGGTCTCGGTCTGCCAGGTGGTGACACCCTGCAGCTGTCCACCCACAATGTCAGTCCAGCCGGTAGGAGTATTGGAATAGAGACGAGAGGCAACGGGGAAGACGTTGGGGGTGAGCACCACGCTGTCGGGCGCAAGCCATACGCGGATGAAGTCGTAGTTGTTCTCGCCGTTGTTCTTCCAGTCGAAAGAGAATACATAGCTTCCGGCAGCGAAGTCGAAACTGCGGACGGCAAAGCTGGCGGATGTGGAACTCTTGGTGTAGGTGTTGGAGGTGCCTTCATTGTTAGAGATGTAGAGCCCCTGAGTGCCACCGTTGTTGGCGGCGGTGCCGATGTACCACTTGTTGGGTGTACCATTGACAAAATCCCAAGAGTTGACCTCTGACTGGTTCTCGAAGTCGCAGCTGTAGGGCAGCGAGGAGACGGGGACAATGGCGGTCTTGAAGGAAGCCGAACGGGCGTCGGTGAGAACGCCGTCGCAGTAGCGGCGCACAGTCACATCATAGACCATGGAGGGCTGGAGACCTGTGAGCTGGTAGGTGAGGGCGCCATTGACGCGGACGGAATCGTTGGCGGTCCAGCGGACGCTGTAGTCGCCGGCTCCGTTGATGTCGGTCCAGGTGAGGGTAGCAGTGGTGGTGTCGATGTTGCTCACCGTGAGGGTGGCGGGACGAGAGCAGGAGCCAAGGGTGTCGATAACAATGTCGTCGATGTAGCCATAGGTGTCGCTGGTATAGTAGCTTTCGTCGTCATAGTACTCATAGTCGCCGTCGATATTGCGCTGCATAATGACGATGCGGTTGCCGGTACCAGTGTAGGTGCTGAAGTCAATGTCGTATTCGTGCCAGTTGGCATCGACAGGGGCGATGGTCATCAGACGGGTGAAGGTGGTGGTGTCGGCATCGGAAGAGGCCACACCCACAGAAAGCTCGGTGTAATCAAAGTCATACGACGTAGTGACTTTGTACCAGAATCTCATAGTGAGGTTGTTGACAGGATAGTCGAACACCGGCAGGAAGGAGACACTGTAGCGGCTGTAGTCGTTGTAGCCGTCGTTGTCATAGTAGGAATAGAAATAGAGCGCGTTGCTTCCGCTGTGCGTCTGGCTGCTGGTAGCGTAGGGGTAATTGCTGGTAGTGTTGCTGTAACCACCATAAATGCGACCCCAGCAGGGATTGGCATTGGCTGAACCGATACGCCAGGACTCAAAGCCCTCATTCCAAGGCATGTCGACGATATTGGCACAGGCAGTGTAGAAACTGGTAGAGACGGGAGCAGTGAATTCGGAGCCGCAGACGGCGCCGACGCTAACGGTGTAGCCGGTGCCGGGGGTGAGGCCTGTGACGACGACGCTGTCGCCATTGAAGGCAGCGCTGTCGACGCGGACGGTGTCCTTATAGACGGCGTAATAGTAGCTGCCGGTCTGCGAGGGGTCATTGACAAGGATAGCGGCCTGCGTAGCTGCAATGTCGGACATACTGACCGAGGCAGGACGCGGGCAGGAGGCGATGGGTTCCACCACCACATCGTCGATGTACCAGTAGTAGTTGGTGGCGTTGTCGGTCTGACGGAAAGCAATGTAGGCGCCCTCCGGAGCACCGGCCATAGAGACCTCTTTCTCGGTCATCTCACTGAAACTATTGTAAGGATACGAAGTCACAGAGATGAAAGAGGAAGTGTCTGTAAGGTTGGTGAGGTAGCCCACGTGGAGCGTACCGCAGCTGCTGTTGGTGAAGTTCTCCGGACGGGTCCAGAAACGCACCTGCAGGGTGTTGATTTCCTCGGTGAAGGAGGGCATGGCAATCATGTTGCCAACGGCGCCACGGAAGTCAAGATACTGGCTGCCGGTGTGGACGCCGGAGCTGAAATTGCTGATAGTGGTGCGGCCGGCAAGGTTGGTCCAGCACATAGGCACGGTGCCATTGGCGTTGCTCTCGAAGCTGGTGCTATAAGGAATGGTGTAGGGGGCACAGAGGGTGGCGAAGGTGGTGCTGACGGAGGCCGTCAGACTGCCGTCGGAGCAGATGGTGCGGGCAGAGAGGGTATAGTTGGTGCCGGGGGTGAGGCCGCTGAAAATATAGGTGGTGCCGTTGACCTCGACACTGTCATGCTCGCCGTAGCGCAGCCAATAGTGGTTTACATCGTTGACATCGGAGAGGGTGACGGTGGCACCGTCGGAGATGACATCGCTGACCACGATGCTCGTGGGACGGGTGCAGGAGGGAGCCTGCCGGACGGTGATGTCGTCGATGAAAAGATTGTAACCGCTGGACTGACAGCTATAGCGCAGGGCAATCTGGCCCGTGGCCTCGGCGGGGAAGAAGACCTCAAACTCCTCGTAGGTGTCGCTGGCTGCAGGCGAGCAGCTCTGCACCATCACAAAGGAGGAGGCATCGCTGGGATTGGTCATATAGCCCACCTCGACAGCCATGTTGCTGTATGGACGACGCATCCAGAAGGAGAGCATCAATCCGCTCAACGGATCGCTGAAGGGAGGCAGGGCCACGATGGTGGCAGGGTTAGCGTTGCCATAGAGGCTGAGGCACTTGGAGCCGCCATGCACATTGGAGGCGGAGCTGTTCACATAGGGATAACTGGAGCTGTTGGAGTAGCGGTTGAGGACGGTCCAGCAGTCGGGATGGAAGCCGCTGGTGTTGCTGCCGTAGGTGCCGGCGGAGTAGTTCTCGAAACCTTCGGTCCAGGGTAGAGTGTCGATAGAGCCGCAGGCGGTGCGGAAGCTGACACTGACAGCAGCAGTGAGACTCTGGTCGTCACAGATGGTGCGGACGGTGACGGTGTAAGGAGTGCTGGAGGTGAGGCTGCCGAGGGTGTAGCTGTTTTCGGTCACCGTGAGGCTGTCTATCAGCGTGGTGCCTCTATAGACGAGTACGGAGTAGTTGTTGGCTTCGTTGGCATCGTTGATGTTGAGGACGGCCTCATCGGAAGTGACGCTGGCCACCTGGACAACGGGACGTATGCAGCTGGGTGCCACATGTACGTTGATGTCGTCGACATGCCAGTACCAGTTGTTGGTGCTGCCTTTGTGGCGGAAAGCGATGCGCGCACCAGCGGGGGCGCCGGCGAAGGTCACCTCGTCCTGCTGGTAGTTGGTGGTCATTTCATTATAGACCCAACTATTCACGACAACAAAGGAACTGGCGTCCTCTGCATCGGTGAGGTAGCCCACCTCAAAGGTGCCACAGGAGGAGTTGGAAGCACTCTCCGGACGATGCCAGAAAGACATCTCGAGGCCGGCAATCTCGCTGTCGAATTCCGGCATGGCAATGATATTGCCCGAAGCCTCGGAATAGTTGAAGCGCAGGCACCTCGATCCGTTGTGGGCAGTGTTTCCGTAGACGCGAAGGTAGTTGTCGCTGGCGCTGACAGGGTTGAGGTGGTTCCAGCAGGAAGGTGCCTGGTCGCTGGTTTGGTTCTCAAAATCCTCGACATACGGCAGTGTAGTGACGCCGCAGGCAGTGCGGAAGGAGGCTGTGAGAGGGAATGTGGAAGAACCGTCGCTGCAGTTGGAGACGAGGGAGACGTTGTAGGTTGTGTTGGCGGTGAGGTCGGTGAGGTCGATGATAGTGTCGTTGGCATTGACGGTTTCTCCATTGATGGTAACAGTGTAGTCGTTGTTATACGTGGGGTCGTTGACAATCAGGCTGGCCGAGTTCTGTCCGACGTTGGCTATGGTGATACCTGTCGGACGCACACATGAGGGGATGGAGGAGACCGAGAGATCGTCAAGATAGAGGTAGTCGCTCACCGGACGCAGGGCGATGCGGCTGCCGCTGAAGGTGTAGTCGCTCAGGTTGACTTCCACATAGTTCCAGGTGCTGGCGGTGGTGAGATAGAAAGTGTCGAGGGGCTGGAAAGTGTTGCGGTCGGTGGCGTTGGTCATAACACCCACCTCGATGCCGTAGTTGGTGGATGAACCATAGAGGAAGAAGGAGACCTGAAGGGTGTTCAGAGCGCTCTCGAAGAGCGGAAGCACCACAACGGGGCGCTGGCTGGCGATGGAGTAGAAGTAAAGGCTGTTTCCGGCATCGCCATGGTGTGTGCTGGAATAGGCGTATGGATAGCTGGAATAGGTGGATAAATAGTTGTGGA
Source organism: Bacteroidales bacterium (assembly GCA_017480525.1). Classification (GTDB taxonomy): domain Bacteria; phylum Bacteroidota; class Bacteroidia; order Bacteroidales; family P3; genus Colimorpha. Next base: position 4,559 of record JAFVAM010000094.1, read on the forward strand.
CATCCATACAGGGGAGCACTATCGGGGTGAGGCTGTAACCCACCTGGCTCAGGCTGTCGAAACTCTCACTCCAGGGCAGTTCGCTGGCCGATACGGGCAGACAGGGGGTATGGAAAGAGACCGTGCGGGCATCAGTGTATTCTCCGTTGCAGAGGGTGCTGACAGCGGCGGTATAGTCTGTATTGGCCTCGAGGGTGACGGTGGTCATAGTGTCGCCGTTGACGATGATGGCATTGGCTTCATCGTCGTTGAGGACCACCTTGTAGGCACCAACAGTGTTGAGTTCGACCCACTCGATGACGGCAGACTCAGCCTCCAAGCTGCTCACACTGGCAACGGCAGGCTTGAAGCAGTCGCCGAGGTTCTCCACGTGGATGTCGTCGATGTAGCCATAGAGAGAGTTGTAGCTGTCATCCCAGCTGTACTGGAAAAAGGTGATGCGGTTGCCGGTGCCGGTGTAGCCCATCAGATCTACCTCATACTGGTGCCACTCGTTGTCGGTGGGGGCAATGGTCATGAGACGGGTGAAGGTGGAGGTGTCGGCGGTGGTGCTGCTGACGCCCACGGCGAGACGGACACTGCTGTAGTTGCTCGGTACCTTATACCAGAAGGTGCACTTCAGCGAGCGCAGATCGTTCTCGAAGATGGGCATGAAAGACAGCGATCCGTAATCCTCCTCTTCGCCGTAGTCATAGTCATAATAATAATAGGAAACCATACGCAGAGCCTTGGTGCCGGTGTGCGCCTGAGTGGTGGAAATGACAGGACGGTAGGTAGAGGCCGTGGCGCTGAACGAGACATCCTCCAGGTTGGCCTGCAGACGGTTCCAGCAGGGACTGAAGTCGGAGACAGCAGTGCTCCAGTTTTCGAAGCCCTCATTGTAGTTCGAGTCGTTAAGCGAGATGCTTACGCACTCGGTGTAGAAACTGATGGAGACTGCGTTGCTGGTGTCGCCCGAAGAGCAGAGAGTGCGCAAGGCTGCGGTGTAGGCCGTGGCGGGTTGGAGTCCGGTGACGGTCTGGGTGGTACCTGTAACTGTGTATTCATCCTGGCCGACAGTGAGGATATAGTCAGTGTTGTTCTCGGCGGCTGTCCACGAGAAGGAGGCGCCATCGCTGGTGATGTTGCTCACCGTGAGACCCGAAGGACGCGGACAATAACTTTCGGGGCGACTCCAAGTGATAACCGTACCCTCCTCGGGCAGCGTGGTGCCAAGGTCGCCCAGCGCGGCAGGCGTCCCTACTACGGGCTGTTGCCAAGTGCCTGTCAGGCACACCCTGTCGTCAAGGTCGTTGGTCATCAGGAAGGTGTGCTTCACCGTGGCCGACGACACCGTGCTGTTGCCATAGACAGCCGAAATGCGTCCATCGGTATGCAGGCGCAGCTGCACATTGTAATTGCCATAGTTCGCCGAATAAGTCTGCAGGCCTTTCCACTCGATGACAAGCATGCTGTCGCCGTTCCCATCGATGGTGGCAAGGCTGTAGGCACCGCTGGTGGCTCCGGAAGCAGTAATCTTCCCGTCGCCCGCCATCAACGGGCATATCACTTTGTGCGACGTCGTCCACGCGTTGTACACATAATGGCCGGGACCTGTGGAACCGAAGTAGATGTAGCCGTCGGCGCGCACCGTCAGGGGTGTACCCTGCGGGAAGGTCGTTTCGCCAAAGGTGAAACTGAAAGGCAGCGTCACGGTCTGGTTGCCGCCGTCGCCATTCACACTCGACAGCAGCCGGCTGGCCGACGCTATCGACGTGTAGGTCTCCTGGCTCACGCTGATCGAGTAGGCGCCCAGCTGCTGAGCCAGCGCCGTCAATGGCATCATCAATGCCATGACAGCAACAAAAAAGTGGTGTTTTCTCATGTTTTTGGTTTTATTTAAGTAATTTAAAATCTATTTCTTGGGGCAATAATGCACACATTTTGTCACCGCAAAGATACAAATAAGTTCCATAACACAGACACTGTTTAACAATTCTTAATAAAAAACTCATTGACTTTCATCCATGGTCTAACCAGCATGCGCTATTGACTCCAAGATGTTAGAAAAAACATAAAAAAAAGACCATCCGTTTTGTAGCGGATGGTCTACCCATTATATTAACCTAAATTCCTATTGGGGTTTCTAAGAAATAGTCTGCGTTTTAGCGGGTGAAGACAATCTCCAGGTTGGTGGGATTCTCTTCGTCGCCATCGTAGGCCACAGGCATGACAACGGTGATGGCATCGTTAGTCTCGTCATAGGTGAAGGGAATTTCGAAATCGAGAGCCTCGCCGGTGATGTCGGTGCCAGTGGCGGTGAGGGTGCCGCTGGTGGTGGCCATCTCATAGTTGTAGGCAAAATCCATACCGGCAACTTCTTCCATCGTGTACTCGCCATTGTTCTCGGTGAAGGTCAGCATGGCCACATTCTCGGGGAAGGTGAGGTGGGCAACAGTGGCGTCGAAATTGAGGCCAAAGGTCATGTCGCTCATTGGGATGAGAGCCACGGTGTCGCCGTTTTCATCGACAAAAGCGATGTCTTCCATGGTGTAGTTCCACTGGGTGCCAACGAGGTCGGCGGTGGATTTCACGATGCTGGAGGTCTCAATGCCTTCGCCGTTGTCAATGATTTCGGTGTAGTCGAAATCGTCGGTGCAAGAGGTCATTCCGAATGCCAGGGCGGCAGCTGCAATAAAGAAGAACTTTTTCATAATTTTGAGGTTTTAAATGTTATTTTTTTGTTTGTTTTATCTTTCGTTTCCGATTGTCACGCTGGCGGTGCGCCTTTGTGAACTCTCTTCACTTAAAAGAACGCAAATTCTTTTCCAAAAACTACAACACCCTCAAAAAAAATGTTGACATTCCTCTTATTCAGGCACTCAATACACTTATGCCCAACACTTTAAAAAATCGATTTTTTTACCGCTCGCCTATCACATCGCCATGGTCGTCGACAATCTGGCGGAGGAACTTCTCCGGGTAGGGCGGCTGCTGGGGAAAACGCACCACGCCGGTGGGCGTCACCTCCGGGCGGTCGCCTTTCATATATTTTATATTACCATCCATATATTTAAGGAGCAGCATGTGGTCCAACTCTCGCCAGCGGCGCATCATGCGCTCGGCGCGGTCGTTGCTGAAGCGGTTGAGTTCGCCCACGAGGCGGATCTCGTTGTCCTCTCTCGCCCAACGGTCGGCATGGGTGCGTTCGTCGGCCACGAAGGCATCCTCAAGTTCGCGCTGCACATGCTGCACGTCGACAATCATAGAATCATAGCGAAGGTAGCAGAAGTTGCTCACGCGGTTGAAGAGCCAGAAGGCCGCCGTCTCGCTGTATTGGCTCATGGAACCGTTGCCCTCCTCGAAACAGACGGGAATTTGCGTCGTACCGCAGTAGATGGGGCAATAGACGGTGGAATAGGTGTCGTCGACGCCGAACCAGATGACACCACCGAGTTTAGAGGGCAGCCACTTGCGACACTGGGCTACAAAGGAAAAACCCGTCTGCTGGGTACTGATGGCACGTTCGTGGATATATTTTTTGCCGTCAACCTCGAAGTCCATGGGGCGCCAGCGGTAGGGGCAGTGGAAGGGACCGGCTCCCACGTCCTGCGTCATGTCCATGGGGGTGCCCTCGAAGTGGTCGCGCATCAGAGCCATACAGTCTTGCACAGTGAGCTTGCGGCTGGGCATCACCCAAAGAGGCAGACGCTCGGCAGCGGGGTCTCCCATGGCGTAGGCCTCGTAGCGCTGCATGCCGTCGGCGGCACGGCGGAACATGGCGTAGACCCTGGCCTCACACGCGCGGAGGCCGGAGAAGGTCAGGGGATTGTAGGTGTCGGCAAAGGAAAACTCCTCGTCCTTGCCAGAGAAGAGACCATTTCTGCGGGCGAAAGAGACGACATCCTCGCTGTAGACACACTCCACCTCCGGGTCGAAAATCCGCTTGAGGTTCTTGCTACTGATGCTGTTCTTCACCTTGCGACCCTCGTGGGGGAAGGTAGTGATGCGGGCCTGGTTGGCATGGCCGCTGATGTAGCCGTCGGGTACACGGCGTGCCACCCACACGGCACCCTTTTCTGAACCCTTGCTGACGATGTCCATAATCCACACCTCGTCGGGGTCGGCAATGGAGAAACTCTCGCCGCCGTCGGCATAGCCGTAGGTGGAAACCAGCTCGTGCATCACGCTGATGGCCTCGCGGCAGTTGCGGGCGCGCTGAAGGGCAACGTAGATGAGGTTGCCGTAGTCGATGCCCGTGGCGTTGCCCTTGTCGAGCGGCGCAATGCCGCCCCAGGTGGTCTCGCCGATGGCCAACTGTTGCTCGTTGATGAAGCCTACCACTTGGTAGGTGTGTGCCGCCTGGGGAATCTCTATCTGAAAGCGCAGCGAGCCGTAGTTGAAGAGGCGCAGCGTCTCACCGGGCTGGTGGTCGGCGGCGGCACAATAGCGCAACTGGCCGTAGCGCGTGTGGCTGTCGGCGGCATAGGTGATGAAGGTGCTGCCGTCGGTGCTGGCGCCGCGGCTCACAAGAAGGTTGGTGCATGCCGGCGAGGCAGTGGCCACAGCCAGCAGCAATGCAGTCAGGAGTATACGTTTCATTGTCTCTATGTATTATTATTTGTCGTTTCGGAATACAAACTTTCCGTTTCCAATGCAAAAATACATAAAAAAAAGATAACCGCAACCCTTTTCCATTTTTTTTTGTATATTTGCATCTGGAAATGAAACGTACACTACATATTCTACAGGCCTCCATCATGCTGACAATGATGCTTTTGGTGCATTGCGGAGTGATGACCGAGACCTGTGCGTGTACGGGAAAAAGTTCGTTGGCTGTGCCATTTGGCGGCGACTGCTGTCCGCAAGACAGCAACTGCATGTCCATCAATGTCCATCAGTTTTCGGGGAATTATCTGCTGTCCAACACTTTTGTGGACCCCCCGATGGTGACCATCGCCGAGACCTTCTTCCCCACCCTGCCCGACCCGGCAGTCCTGTCGGACGAGCTGTCGGCAAAACCTTTGTGCAGCAGCCCGCCAGGCAACGGATGCTGCACAAAAACCGTGCTTCGCGTTTAGGATAGCGGTTGTGACCGACACACAAAGCCGTGGCAAGTCGCCACGCAAACCGCATTTATCAATCCTGAACAAAAGAACACCTTTTTTATGAAAAGAATATCATTGATTATATGTATGCTGTGCACAGCGCAATGGTGCATGGCGCAACAAGACACAAGCACCCGCGACCGTCGGCTGGAGGAGGTGCAGATTGGCGCACGGCGCTCCGAAGGCGTTTCCCGCCTGGGCGGCGCTGTGAGCGGCAGCGAGATTGGCCAAGGCGAACTCTTCCGCGCCGCCTGCTGCAACCTCGGCGAGAGTTTCGTGGCCAACCCCTCGGTCGACGTCAACTACAACGATGCCGCCGTGGGTGCACGGCAGATCAAACTCCTGGGTCTCAGTGGCCAGTATGTGCAGATGCTCGTGGAAAACCTGCCCATGGCCCTCGGACCAGCCTCTCCCTACCTGCTGGGCTATGTGCCCGGAGCATGGATGAAGAGCATCTCCGTCAGCAAAGGTACCGCCAGCGTCAAGCAGGGCTACCAGAGCCTCACAGGGCAAATCAACGTCGAATACATCAAGCCCGACGACGATCCGGGCATCGCCGTCAATCTCTACGGCGACAGTCGCCTCAAAGCCGAGGGCAACATCGTGGCCAACATCCACCTCAACAGCCACCTCAGCACCGAACTGCTGGCGCACTACGAGCAGGACTTCGCCCACCACGACAACGACGGCGACCGCTGGCACGACTCCCCCGCCCTGCGCCAGTTGAACTTACAGAACCGCTGGAAGTATACGCGTGGCAACTATATCATGCATGCCGGCCTGGGATTCCTCGACGAGAGCCGCGAGGGCGGACAGCTGCTCAAAGACATCGACGTGCCTTTCCGCGCCTTGGTGGACAACCGTCGAATGGAGGCTTACATGAAACATGCCTACATCCTCGACCGCCTGCACAACACCAACTTGGCCTTCACCGCCACCCTGACGCGCCATACCCTCGACAGCCACTTCGGCAACACCGACCACCCCGACTCTTCCTCCTACCCCCACTGCGACTTCAAGACCGTCATGACCTCCCTCTCTTCGCAACTCATGCTGGAACACGATTTCGACGACATCCACAGCCTCTCGGCAGGCCTCAGTCTCTCGGCCGACCGACTCGACGAGAAATCCTACCCCACCCGCATCTTCGGCAACGAGGCCGTCGATGAAACCGTCCCCGGCGCCTACGTGCAGTATACCTTCAAGCCCGACTACCACTTCACCGCCATGCTCGGCCTCCGCGCCGACCACAGCAGCCTCTTCGGCACCTTTGCCACACCGAGGCTACACCTCAAATGGATGGTCAACGACTGGATGACCTTCCGAGGCTCCGTCGGCAAAGGCTACCGCACCACGCATCTCTTTGCCGAGCACCACTACCTCCTGGCATCGGGACGCACACTCTCCCTCTCCGACAGCCCCCTCCAAGAGGAAGCATGGAACACCGGTCTCAGCGGCGCCTTCACCGTCCCCGTCGGCGAACGCAACATCCTGCTCAATGCCGAATTCTACCACACCCGTTTCCTCCACCAGGCCGTGGTGGACTACGACAGCGACCCCACACGCGTGAGCATCGCCGACCTCGACGGCACATCCTTCGCCTCCACCTTCCAAGTCGACGCCAGCTGCGACATCACCGAGGAATTCAACATCCTCGCCGCCTTCCGCTACAACTACGTGCGCAGCACCTACGGCGGCGAACTGATGGAGAAACCCCTCCAAAGCCGCTACAAAGGGCTGCTGACACTGAGTTGGAAACCCATGATGTCCATCTGGCAGGTAGACCTCACTCTGCAGCTCAACGGCGCCGGACGTGTGCCCACCTACATAGACGCCGACGGCACCCTCGTGGCCAGCCACGACTTCCCCGCCTACCCGCAGCTCAACCTGCAAGTGACACGCGAGTTCCGCCACTTCTCGCTCTATGTCGGCGGCGAGAACCTCACCAACTACCGCCAGCCCGACCCCGTCATCAACGCCGCCAACCCCTGGTCCGCCACCTTCGACCCCACCCTCGTCTGGGGCCCCGTCCACGGCATCATGGCCTACGCCGGCCTGCGTATGAACATCAACTGACCCCAACACAAATCTGAAAAAAGAATTCATCCGATTTTCCGAAAAAAACAACATAAACAACAAAGAACGACAAATTATGAAACAGACCCTTTTCATCCTTCTGACCAGCCTGCTCATGATGGCAGGCGGCAAAGACCTCCGCGTCCTCGTCATAACCCCCACGCCGCAGATGCACTGCGAAAGCTGCGAGAACAAAATCAAGAAAAACCTCCGCTTCGAGAAAGGCGTGGCAAAAATCGAAACCGACCTCAAGGAACAGACCGTCACCGTAACCTACGACGGCACCAAAACCACCAAGGAGAACATACAGACCGCCTTGAAAAAAATCGGCTACGACACCAAGATCCTCAGCGACCGCACCAAGTCCGACCACGACAAAACCACGCAAAACGCCAAGCCCGCACACAAATAAGCGTCGCCACACACGGCGCACCTGCCCCCCTCCGCCGCCACTCCACACAATAACCGACAGCACCGATAAGTTGAGCAACTCCTTTTGGGGGTTGCTCAACTCAAATTCACATCTCTGCTGTTTATACCATTGTCAAGACACGTTTCCCCCGTCGTCAGGGGACTGCTTGCCCTGTGCCTCAAGGTAGAAACTCATGGGGCGGAAGCCGTCGTTGCAGCTGACCATGGCGCTGCGCGGGTTGCGCATCCAACCGTCGAAGAAATTGCTTTCACCGCGTGCCAAAGCAATGGCAAAGGGGGCTACCGACTCCCACGCCGTCGGGCAGAACCCCTCGGGACGCTGTCCGTCGACGCTAACCCATTCCTGACCCACCGTCATGTCGCAGGCATGCTCGATGGGGTTCTCGTATCGCGCCATGAGGTCGGTGTATTCCGTCTGGCGGACGGATGTGATGCGGACTTTCATTTCATGTGCAACTCGTGACCCATGCGTTCCTGCTTGGTCTTGAGGTAGCGCTCGTTGTAGCGATTGGGTTCGACGACGATGGGAACGATCTCCGTCACTTCGAGGCCGAAGCCTTCGAGGCCGGTGCGCTTCACGGGGTTGTTGGTGATGAGGCGCATCTTGGAGACTTTCTGGTCGCGGAGAATCTGGGCGCCGATGCCGTAGTCGCGCTCGTCGGCCTTGAAGCCGAGTTTGAGGTTGGCGTCGACGGTGTCGAAACCCTGCTCCTGCAGGTGGTAGGCGCGGAGCTTGTTGACGAGGCCGATGCCGCGCCCCTCCTGACTCATGTAGGCAATGAGGCCTTTGCCCTCGCGCTCAATCATCTCCATGGCGCGATGCAGCTGCTCGCCGCAGTCGCACTTGCAGCTGCCAAAGATGTCGCCCGTGGCACAGCTGCTGTGCACACGCACCAGCACAGGCTCGCCCTCCTCCCACTCGCCCTTTTTGAGCACCATGTGGGTGTTGCCGTTGTCAAGCTGCGTGTAGGCGATGAGCTGGAAGTTGCCCCAGCGCGTGGGCAGGAACACCTCCTGCTCGCGGCGGATGAGGGTCTCGTGGGCCACGCGGTAGGCGATGAGGTCCTTGATGGTGATAATCTTGAGTCCGAAGCGTTTGGCCACCTCTTGCA
>JAFVAM010000095.1 GCA_017480525.1 Bacteroidales bacterium
ATCAAACTCATCCGTCTGCTCGATGGCAATGTCAACAAGTTCCCGAAGCATCATCTTCCTCTGCGGAAAAGGGTGGTTGGAGGAGGGTAGGAAGATGGTAGGAATTTGGGAAGAAGATGGTGCCTGCTAAACACTGACAGTCAGCATTTTACGATTGAACAAAACTTCGTCCCCACCAAAACGCACAACACACTGATTTTCTGCTACTTGTCGAATTTTCCGATTTTGGCCGTTCCGGGCGTTTTTCCGGACAATTCCGGCCACGGAATCGTGGCGCAGAAACCACGACAGCCGCAATGTCGGTATTTTTTCGTATCTTTGCAGCCTGTTTTTGGAAAAATGTTTTTCATCCGATGAACCTGACTGAACTATACATAGAGAGTCCCATCGTCCGGCAGATTGACGAATACCTGAAGGCGCCGAAGGCGCGGCTGCACATCGACGGACTGGTGGGTTCGCTGCCCGCCGTGGCCATTGCCGCCGAGGTTCGGCGGCGTCCCACGTCGAGCCACCTCCTCATAGCCCCTTCGAAGGAGGAGGCTTTCTACCTCCAGAACGATGTGGAGACCCTCCTCGGCGGCGAACCCGCCACAATGCTCTTCCCCACGAGCTACCGCAAGGCCTACCACTACGGCGACGAGGGCACCGAGAACGCCAACGTGATGATGCGTACGGAGGTGGTCAAGAGCCTTGGCGGAGGCGAACCGCTGGTGGTGGTGACCTATGCCGAGGCGCTGGCGGAGAAAGTGGTGTCGCAGGACATCCTGGGTGCCAAGACGCTGCGTCTCCGTCGCGGGCAGAAGGTGGACATGTGGGACGTGGTGGACCGACTGCAGGAGCTGGGCTTCGAGCGCGAGGACTTCGTCGTCGAACCCGGCCAATACGCCGTGCGCGGAGGCATCGTGGACGTCTATTCCTTCGCCTCCGACCTGCCGTTCCGCATGGAATTCTTCGACGACAGCATCGACTCCCTGCGCACCTACGACAGCGTGACCCAACTCAGCGTCAAGCAGATGGACCGCATCGACATCGTGCCCGACCTGGCGGCCGGCAGCGCCGCCAAGGCCGAGAGCCAGGGACCTGCGATGGTGAGCCTGATGGAATATTTCGGCTCGGAGGACGTGGTGTGGACACAGAGCCTGATGATGACCGCCGAGCGCATGGAGAAAATCCTGGCGGACACCCGCAAGGCCTACGCCGAGCGCCTGGCCGACAAGGCGCACCCCATCGTCGGCACCCTTCCCCTGCCCGAGGACATCAGCTGCCCGGCCAACGAGTTTCTCCACCGCATGCTCGACTGCAAGGTGGCAGAATACGGCAACAGCCACTATTTCAGCCAGGCCGAGACGGTGAAGGCGCAGAGCGCTCCGCAGCCGACGTTCAACAAGCAGTTCGACTTGCTGACGCAGAGTCTCGCCGACTATGCCGAGCGCGGCTATCGCACCCTCATCACCGTCAGCAACGAGAGCCAGGAGAAACGCCTGCAGAAAATCCTCTCCTCCACCGGCGAGACACAGCTCGACGCCACCCTCCTGAACATCAACATCAGCCACGGATTCATCGACCACGACAACCGCACCCTCTGCTACACAGACCACGAGATTTTCGACCGCTACCACAAATACACCGTCAAGAGCCTCGCCTCGGCCCACGAGGCATTGACGCTCAAGGAACTCTTCGAGCTGAAGCCTGGCGACTATGTGACGCACATCGACTATGGCGTGGGGCGCTTCAGCGGCCTGGAGAAGGTGACCGTCGACGGCAAGAGCCAGGAACTCATCCGCCTGGTATACAAAAACAACGATGTGCTGTACATCTCCATCCACGGTCTGCACAAAATCAGCCGCTACGTGGGCCGCGAGGGCGAGGCTCCGACGCTCAACCGCCTGGGCAGCAACACCTGGCAGGTGCTCAAGCAGCGCACCAAACGGCAGGTGAAAGACATAGCCAAGGACCTCATAGCCCTCTACGCCAAACGCAAGGCCTCGCAGGGCTTCGCCTTCAGCGGCGACAACTCGCTGCAGGAGCAGATGGAGGCCTCGTTCCAATACGAGGACACGCCCGACCAGCAGAAAGCCTCCGTGGCCGTGAAGCACGACATGGAGGACCGCGCACCTATGGACCGCCTGGTGTGCGGCGACGTGGGTTTCGGCAAAACCGAGGTGGCCATCCGCGCCGCCTTCAAGGCCTGCTGCGACTCCAAGCAGGTGGCCGTCCTCGTGCCCAACACCATCCTCGCCTACCAGCACTTCAACACCTTCAGCGACCGCCTCAAGGGCATGCCCGTGCGCGTGGACTACCTCAACCGTTTCCGCACCACCAAGGAGAAAAACCAGATATACAAGGATGTGGCCGACGGCAAGATCGACATCCTCATCGGCACCCACGCCATGACCAACAAGAACCTCAAGTTCAAGGACCTGGGGTTGCTCATCGTCGACGAGGAGCAGAAGTTCGGCGTCAGCGTCAAGGAGAAACTCAAGGAGATGAAGGTGGGCGTGGACTGCCTGACACTCACCGCCACCCCCATTCCGCGAACCCTGCAGTTCTCGCTCATGGGCGCTCGCGACCTCAGCGTCATCCAGACGCCGCCGCCCAACCGCCAGCCCATAGAGACGGAGCTCAGCGACTTCAGCGAGGAGCTCATCCGCGACGCCATCACCTTCGAGATGAGCCGTGGCGGACAGACTTTCTTCATCTCCAACCGCGTGGAGAACCTGCCGGAGATGGCGGGTCTGGTGCAGCGTCTGGTGCCCGATGCCCGCGTGGCCATGGCCCACGGCCGCATGGAGGGCAAGGAGGCCGAGGCCACGCTGATGCGCTTCCTGGAGGGCGACATCGATGTGCTGGTAGCCACCTCCATCGTGGAAAACGGGCTGGACATCCCCAACGCCAACACCATGATTATCAACAACGCACAGCAGTTCGGCCTCAGCGACCTGCACCAGATGCGCGGCCGTGTGGGCCGTTCAAACCGCAAGGCGTTCTGCTATCTGCTCATCCCCTCCTACCTCACCCTCACCCCCGAGGCGCAGAAGCGCCTCAAAGCCATCGAGGAGTTCTCCACCATCGGCAGCGGTTTCAACATCGCCATGCGCGACCTCGACATACGCGGCGCAGGCAACATCCTCGGCGCCGAGCAGAGCGGCTTCATCAGCGAGATAGGCTACGACATGTACCACAAAATCCTCAACGAGGCCATCGAGGAGCTGAAGGAGACGGATTTCAAAGAACTCTTCGCCTCCGAGGCCGAGGAAAAGAAGGAATATGTGCGCGAATGCACCATAGAAACCGACCTCGAGGTGTTGCTGCCCGACGACTACGTCACCTCCGGCACCGAACGCCTGGTACTCTACAAGGAACTCAACGATATCGGCGTGGACCGCGCCGCCGGAGTCGACGGCGACAAGGTGGAGGAGCAACTGGCGGCCTACCGCGCCCGTTTGGAGGACAGGTTCGGCCCCGTGCCCCAGGCCACCGAGGAACTTATCCGCACCATCACCCTCCGCCGCATAGCCAAAGAGTTCGGCATAGAGAAGATTGTCCTCAAGCAGGACCGCATGGTGCTGCACCTGGTCAGCAACCAGCAGAGCCCCTTCTACCAGAGCGCCAACTTCATGAAGGTCATCCAGTATATCCAGGCTCACCCCATGGAGACACGCCTCAAGGAGACGCCGGAGAAGCTCACCGTGAGCATCGCCAACATCAAGTCCATCAGCCAGGCTCTCGCCACGCTGCGCCTGATGACGGCATGAGGCACTTCAAATGTCCGGGACTTTCAGAGAGCCCCCGGACCCGACAAAAACAGAGAGAGAGCGGGGCGACCCACTCTCTCTCTGTTTTTCGCTCTGTCCAAGGGACAGACGGCCTACTGCACGTCCTTCTCGTCGAGGGGTTGGGCAAGCAGGTTGGTAAAGTTGCCCTTGCTGTCGAACTCCATACGGATGAATTTGGTCTGTCGCGAGCCTTTGACCTTCTGGCTGATGACGACATAGGTATAGGGCTTTGGCTTCTTGCCGTCGTCGCCGCGGAACTTGGAGCTGTATTCGTAGACGACCATCTTCTCGATCTTGTATTTCTCACCGTTGAACTTTTCCTCGAGGTATTTGAGGATGCCGTTGCTGTAGCGGTCTTTGGGAAGGACTTTGCCGGTCATGATGGGGGTGCCGTCGTTGATGTCGAACACGGCCTCTTTCTCCACCTTCTGCTTGTCGGTGAAGTAGGCCACGGCATACTGGTTGTTGCGGTTGATCCATTCGGGACCCGTCTTGCAGCGCTTGGCGCCGATGTTTTTGTCGAAGTTGGCCACGGCAGCCTCGCAGGGGGCGAACTGCTCGACCTGGGGCTTGTCCTCCTTGGGGGCGGGACGGGTGCGGGTGCGGCTGGTCTCGGTCTTGGTGGCCTTGGTGACCTCGGCATCGGTGGCGTCGGGGTTGTTGTGCGTGTAGTAGTCGCGCTTGACGGCCGCCGGGTCGGGGGCGTTGCTCTTCTGCAGTTTTCCACGGGTGTCGAAAATCATCTCGAAGTCGGTGTCGGAGATGCCTTTCTTGGTGATAATCATACGGTAGTAGTTGTCGCCACTCATCTCCTCCACATAGTCGAGGGTCTTCACCCGGTAGCCCGGATAGTTGTTGGTGAAGTAGCTGGTGAGCATCGTGGGGCACTCCTCGAACTTGACCGGGAAGGAGGAATACTGCCAGTCGCCACCGGCAGTGAAATAGCTGCGGCCTTCCTGACCGTCGATGAGTACTTCGGCGATGTATTGTCCCGGAGCCTGATACCAGGTCTTGACCTTATAGGAGTCGTAGGTCTTTTCCAGCGATATGAGTACCGAGCGCGGCACTGCGGTCTCTTTGATCTTCGTCTGTGCGCCCGCCATCAGCGGCAGGAGCATCGCCAGGGCAAAAACTATCTTCTTCATATTTCTTTTAGGTTTTCTTATTCTGTACCCCTTTCGGGGATTTTCTTGCAGACTTTATAACGCAGGAAAGCCGCGTTTATTGTTTGAAGACCACGTCTTTTCTGTCGGGGCTGATACTGACGGCAGCGATGTCCACACCCGTCTGCTGCTCAATGGCGGCGAGATAGAGGCGCAGTTTCTCCGGCAGGTCCCCGTAGCGTGTGATGCCCTGCAGGCTCTGCTTCCAGCCCTCGAAGGGGGTGAGCAGGGGCGTGATGCGGGCGGTGTTGTACTCGAAGGGAATCTCATCGGTCTGCCGGCCGTCTATGTCGTAGGCGGTGCACATGTTGACGGTGTCGAAATCGTTCATCACGTCGGGCTTGGTGACGTAGAGTTCGGTGACGCCGTTGACCATGCAGGCATAGCGTAGCGCCGTGAGGTCGATCCATCCGCAGCGTCGCGGACGCCCCGTGGTGGCGCCGTATTCGTGGCCCAGCTCGCAGAGACGCTTGCCAGTCTCGTCGAAGAGTTCCGTGGGGAAGGGACCGGCTCCCACGCGAGTGCAGTAGGCCTTGGTGATGCCCATCACCTTGCCTATGGCGCTCGGCGCCACACCGAGGCCGGTGCAGACACCGGCGGTGATGGTGTTGCTGGAGGTGACGAAAGGATAGGTGCCGAAATCGATGTCGAGCATCATGGCCTGCGCACCCTCGGCCAGCACCTTCTTGTCCTCGCGAAGACACTGGTTGATGAAATACTCGCTATTGACGAAGCGGAACCTCTTCAGCGTGGCCAGGCTCTCGAGCCACACCTTCTCGTATTCGCCCAGCTCCATGCCGTCGATGCGGAAAGCATCCACATCGAAGCCCATGGCGCGGGCCATGGTGAGGTGCTGGCGCTTGAGCTGTCCGTAGCGCTCGATGAAGTCGGGCGCCATGATGTCCCCCACGCGGATGCCCGTGCGGGCTATCTTGTCGGTATAGGCAGGGCCGATGCCCTTCAGCGTGGAGCCGATCTTGCTGTTGCCCTTGGCCTGCTCGTTGGTGGCATCCATCATGCGGTGGCTCGGCAGGATGAGGTGGGCTTTCTTGCTGATGTAGAGGTTCTTCACAGCGTCGACACCCTTCTCGGCCAAGGCCTCGATCTCCTGGCGGAAGATGCGCGGCTCGATGAGTACGCCGTTGCCGATGAGGTTGATTTTCTCCTGGTGGAAAATGCCGCTGGGTATGATGTGCAGCACATGCTTCGTGCCGTTGAATTCAAGGGTGTGACCGGCGTTGGGGCCGCCCTGGAAGCGGGCCACGACATCGTAGCGCGGCGTCAGCACATCGACAATCTTGCCTTTCACCTCGTCGACCCACTGGAGTCCAAAGAGTACGTCTATCTTTGTCATATTTGGTTCATATTCAATTCTAAAACAATATCTCACACGCACAATACCCCATCAACAAAATTGCAAAATTACAACTTTTTGCCGACATGGCCAAATTTATTTTTCCCTCCATGGTACACAGACAGCCCGCCCGCAGGAAACATCTGCGGAAAGAGGAAACCCCGTCCAAAGGGTACCCGGCCGGGGGTTCGCATTCGTCGCGGAGAGCATCAGAAATCGCCGAGGGTCTCCGGCAGCTGCGCCAGAGCTTGGGGCAGGTCGTCGGCGCTGAGCACCGCGCCGTGGTACTTGTTGGTGTCCTGCATGAAGTCAACACCGTAGCCCATCTTGGTCTTCAGGATGACGCACACGGGGCTTCCCTGCCCCGTCAGGGCCTTGGCCTGCGCCATGCCGTCGAGCACCTGCTGCATGTCGTTGCCGTTGTCGATGACCACGACCTTCCACATGAAACTCTCGAACTTGGCCTTCAGATTGCCGAGGCTCATCACCTCCTCCACCGTGGCGTCGATCTGCTGGTTGTTGTAGTCGATGGTGGCAACGAGGTTGTCCACCTTCTTGGCGCCTGCGAACATGGCGGCCTCCCAAATCTGGCCCTCCTCCAGCTCGCCGTCGCCGTGCATGGTGAAGACAAGGTGCTTGTCGCCCGTCATCTTCTTGCCCAGCGCGGCGCCCACGCCCACGCTGAGTCCCTGGCCCAGCGAGCCGCTGGCCATGCGGATGCCAGGCAGGCTGTGCGCCGTGCTGGGGTGGCCCTGCAGGCGCGTGCCGAACTTGCGGAACGTCTTCAGCTCCTCCACGGGGAAGAAGCCGCGACGCGCCATCGTGCTGTAGATGACCGGCGTGATATGACCCTGGCTGACGAAGAGCATGTCCTCTCCCTCGCCGCTCATAGTGAAGGCCTTGGGGTCGAAGTCCATGATGTTGAAGTTCATGGCCACAAACCAGTCCGCCGTGCCCATCGAGCCGCCCGGATGTCCGCTCTTGGCGTTGGTGGTCATACGTAGGATGTCGCGCCGCACCTGCGTCGCAATCTGCTGTAGTTCTTGTGTTGTTTTCATTGTTATTGTGATTTATTTTGTTTCGAATATTTATTGCATGTTATGCCGTTGCTGTTTTTCCCAGCACGTTCAATACGGATTCTCCTACAATTCGAGCTAAAAGGACTGGTACAGCATTGCCGATTTGTCGCATTGCCTCCGTCCATGATCCTGATATGGAGTATGTATCGGGAAAAGTCTGTATTCTTTTTGCTTCAGAAACCGAAAGATATCTTGTTGTGCCATCGGAGAACCGCACCATATTCTCGCCACCAGGTACACCGTGGTCGCCTGCCTTGATTGTTTTTGAAGGCTCATCAATTGCACTTCCAGTATGTCCGGGATATGGTTTAGCATTCCAAAGTGAATCGTCTACTGAATTCTCATCCAGACCCACGAAAGCATCTCTTATTGTATTCCAAGGTTTCTCTTCTGGGGCGAACAAGCCGTATTTTGCCACCAGTTTTTGTTTTATTTCTTCGCATACCTGTGCTTGGACAGGATTGTTGATGCCATGCCGTTTCCAATAGTTGCCAGAGACAAACTTGTCCCATAGCAAGGCATCTTCGCTGTGCGACGACTTGGGGAATGTCCATTTGATGTTCAAATCGCTTCGGAATCCAACAATGATAACGCGTTCCCTTTTCTGAGGCACACCGTAATTGGCGGCATTCACCAATTTGTATGTAACATTATATTGCAGCCCGGAGTACTTCTCGGATTTGTCAATGGCTCTCAATGATATTACGTTTTTACGCCAGTCGTCGTGTTTCAGCTCTACTCCGGGGTATTTCAGTTGGAGCAGGATAAAGTCGAAGTATTCTGCAAACGACTTGCGAAGCAGTCCTTTGACATTCTCGAACACAAAAGCTTTCGGCATAAGTGTTCGTATGGCTGAAATGGCGGCAGGAAACATATCTCTCTTATCGTCGAATCCTTTTGCTTTGCCTCCAAGCGAGAATGGTTGGCATGGAGGCCCACCGGCAAGTATGTCCACGTCACTGTAATCGGAAAAAGAGAAATTTCGTATATCTCCTTCGAAAACGAGACTACTGTCATAGTTTTCACGCAGTGTACGACAAGCGTCAGCGTTCCACTCTACAAATGCGCGGTGTTTTGTACCTGCAAGTTCCAGACCTTTGGCCAACCCTCCGGCTCCTGAAAAAATTTCTATGCTATTCAACTGTCTCATAATATGAAATGGCTTTTCTTTCTACATCTGCCAATGTAGATGGTTTACCGGTGAGTCGTTCCGCCCACTTTCGGCCCGGATGTAGCACGTCCCAGTCCGACTTTGCCTGACCGTATCTGCCACTGCCTGGATCATGATTTCCAAATCCATCAATACTGCTGTTCCATATTGGATTGAATTGCCTGATTAGTGCTGCTTCTACCATTCCAATCATATCCACCGTTGTGTGTTCGAATATCATAAAACGGCAACTAAAATCCCGGACATCAAGGTTTCCGACCTGTTCTATGCTGCCATAGTGGTCGCTTAAACGTGAGTACAACTCGTTTGCGGTTGTTTTGGTTCGTGCCATTCTCCACCCGGAATGAACCGCTTTGCCTATAAATA
>JAFVAM010000004.1 GCA_017480525.1 Bacteroidales bacterium
ACCTTACCAACTCCTACCCAAGTCCTACCATGGTAGGAGTTGGTAGGGCGATGGCAAGTGGATGGCAAGGCTGTGGCATCCTCCGGGATGCCTCGCAGGGGGTACGGAGACCTTCGGCGGGACGCTGTGGAAAAAACTTCCGCACACGCAGGAGATTTTTTTTGCCACAATGAAAAAAAATCGTACTTTTGCAACGACTTTAAAAAACATCAACATGGTTACGTTTATAGTATCTGTCGTCCTTCTCCTGTTAGGCTATTGGCTCTATTCCAAGCTCATAGAACGCATCATCGGAGTCGAGCCGAACCGCGTGACGCCCGCCGTGGCGCACCCCGACGGGGTCGATTATGTGCCCATGAAACCGTGGCGCATCTTCCTCATCCAGTTTCTCAACATCGCGGGCGTGGGTCCGATCATCGGCGCCGTGATGGGGGCGCAGTTCGGCACGGCGTCGTTCCTGTGGATTGTCTTCGGGTGCATACTGGCCGGCGCGGTGCACGACTTCATCGCAGGCTTCATCTCGCTGCGCGAGGACGGAGCCTCGCTGCCGGAAATCCACGGCAAATATCTCGGCAAGGGCATGAAGCAGTTCATGCGCGGCTTCACGGTGGTGCTGATGATACTGGTGGGCGTGGTGTTCGTGAACACCCCCGCCAAGCTTCTCTCCGGCGACCCCTTCATCCCCGGTTTCCTGCAGGGCGTCGACCCGATGGTCATACGATACGGATGGGTCGTCATCATCTTTGTCTACTACCTGATGGCCACGCTGCTGCCCATCGACAAGGTCATCGGCAAGATATACCCCGTCTTCGGCATCCTGCTGCTGGCGATGGCGGTGGCGATAGTGGTGGCCTTCGTGGCGCACGGGGTGCGGGTACCCGAAGTGTGGGAGGGTCTCTCCAACCATCATCCCCAGCGTGCCACCACCCCCGTTTTCCCCATGATGTTCATCAGCATTGCCTGCGGAGCCATCAGCGGTTTCCATGCCACGCAGAGTCCCCTCATGGCGCGCTGCATGGTGAGCGAGAAGCAGGCCCGTCCGATATTCTACGGTGCCATGATTGCCGAGGGTGTGGTGGCCCTCATCTGGGCTGCCGCCGCGGCCTATTTCTTCTACGGCGGCGACCCCTCGCTCTACCACGGCGAGAAGGATGCCGCCATGGTGAAGCTCATTGCCAGCACATGGTTTCCGCCGGCCATCACCTTCGTGACGCTGCTCGGCGTGGTCTCCGCCGCCGTCACCAGTGGCGACACGGCGCTGCGCTCGGCGCGCCTCATCGTGGCCGACTTCATGCACATCGACCAGAAGCCCTTGTCCAAGCGCCTGCTGGTGGCCCTGCCCGTCTTCGCCATCACAGCAGGCCTGTTGGTGTTCTCCATCCTCGACGACGACGGCTTCCAGGTCATCTGGCGCTACTTCTCGTGGGCCAACCAGGTGCTGGCCATGGTGACGCTCTGGGCCGTCACGGTGTTCCTCTCGCGCCTGCATTCCGGCAAGGGGTGGTACTGGATCACCCTCGTGCCGGCGCTCTTCATGAGCATGGTGACCATCTCGTTCCTCTTCGTGGCCCACGGCGAGGGCCTGGGCAGCGTGCTGCCTCGCTGGCTCGGCTACAGTCTCGCAGCCGCCATCACGGTGGTTCTCGGCGTGCTGTTCTTCGTCCGGAGAGGCAAATCCGACAGCCTGAAATGACATATTGAAAACTTTCAAATTTCAATTTTCAACTTTCAATTCAAAAAATAGTTGTATCTTTGCATTTTGAAAACAATGATGAAAATGAAGAAAAATATCGCACTCCTGATGGCCCTGCTCGTTGCAGGGACGGCATTTGCAGCCGGTCACAAGCCCCGCAAGAACTCGCGCACCGAGATGGGAATCCACGGCAACGCGCTGTATGTGATTGAGTACACCTACAACCTCCACGGCGGACGCGACGGCGGACGCCAGCTCATCTGCATCGACAGCATCACCTTCGACAAGCGCGGCAACTTCGCCGACAAGTTCCGCACCAAGGCCAACGAATACACGTGGTACAGCTACTTCTTCGACGTCAACGGCTACAGCCTGGGCTGGAACGAGTACAACCGCGAGAAGATGCTCACCGGCCGCACAGCCTACCTCAACGACAAGGACGGCAACCGCATCGAGCGCACCGTCTACCTCGGCAACCAGATGACCAAGAAGGAGAGTTCGAAGTTCGTCAACGGCCTGATGACCGAGGAGCAGAGCTTCGACAGCGACGGAGAGATGACGGAGCTGCGCAAATACAAATACGACCAAAAGGGCAACTGCACGGAGATGGAGTTCTACAACCGCGACGGAGACCTGATGCAGCACTACCTCTACAAGTACGACACCCGCGGAAACCGCATCGAGTGGCGTTTCTACGATGCCGACGAGTTCCTCTCGGCTCTGACGACCTACTACTACGACGACCACGACAACGTGATAGAAATCAGCTCATTCAACTACGATGAACACCTCAACTGGAAGCACAGCTACGTCTACGAATACGACGAGGACGACAACTGGGTGCGCCAGACCATCTACCGCAACAACGTCCCCTACCAGGTCATCGAGAGGGAGATTGCCTTCCCGGCGAACTGAAAAAGAAAATGACTATGGACTCCGTTCAGATAACACTCAATGCCGAAAACAAGAATGTCATCGATGTTCTGAAAAGTCTTCTGCTACAGATGAGAGGGGTGAGCGATGTTCGGTTCAGTAGCGATGATGACTTCGACATCACTTCCACCCCAGCCTATCAAGAGGCCATGGAGGACATTGCCCACGGACGCATCTATCGCGCAGCCAACGCCAAAGAAATGTTTGCCAAGGCGCGAACAGCCATAGAGGAGATGCGCGATCAGAGCGAGGGAAACGGCAACTCCGGGATGACGCTCGACGAAATCAACACCGAGATACGCGCAACCCACCACGCACGCAAACATTGAGTTGCTGCGATGAAACAATACACCAATACCAACTGCATAAAGCGAAATACCGGAATATGCCAACAATATTAAAGATATTCAACTTTCGGTTCATGTTCTATTCTGGAGACCACAAGCCAATACATGTTCATATTGAGAAAGGTGGTTGCGAGGCTAAATTCAACGTAGACCCCGTCGATATGGTTTACAACCATGGCTTTAAGCAACATGAGATTTCGCTCATACGCTCGCTGGTGGAAGAAAATGTGGACGTGATAACGGAGAGGTGGCACGAATTCTTTGAAGGACAGAAATAATGGACAAGAAGCAGATAGCACGTGTATGGGTTGACGAGAAAGCCGTCCACGCCGAAACTCGCGACGGGCTGCGGGCGAGCGCAGACTTCGCCAAGTGGCCACGGCTACGCAACGCCACCGACGCGCAGCGCCGCGACTTCCACCTCTCATACTGCGGCATACACTGGCCGTCGATTGACGAAGACCTCAGCTTCGAGGGCATATTCCACGATGCAGGATTATGCGACCTAACCCCTACCGAAGACAGCGTATACTACGCCGCAACGTACGATACAGACGAAGCCCCTTCCCTACCCTCCGTGGCGGAGCAAGCAGAGGAATACAGCGACGGGGGGGGTAATTAATCCGCCGTAGCAAACGGACAATTGGCCGGACTGCCCGGGATGCGCCGCAAGAGGCATCGTCGGGCAGCGATATTTTTATGTGAAAAACACTATTAACCAAACAAAAACAGATAAACAATGGATCCAAGAATACGAGCTGAATTAATATTGATATCGATGTGGTTTATTGCACTAATTGCATTTGCAGCAATACTAATCCAATCATACAATTACTATCGCCGCATCATACGCAGCTTGATAGACGGCACGTTCTTGTCCGAGGACACCGTATACTCGTCCACAAAAGAAACAAAAGTCTCTGCGATTCTCGCCATAGTGTCCCTTATCCTTGCTGTAGTGTGCAGCATCCTGCCCATCACAAGACATGCTTTCGGGCCTATGTTGTGGGGACTTGCCACAGGGTTCAGCCTTAGGGTAATTATTGACATCCGCAAACAACGCGAAATTACCTTCACCAGCGAGAGCCTGACAATGAGCAAATGTGCATCGGTGAACGGGACAGACCAGAAGCTGCTTCGATTGGCTTGGACTGACATCGAGAAGGTGACGTGCGATAAAAAACGCAAAGCCAACATCACGCTGAACGATGGTTCGCAGGTGGAGGTACGCCTATCGTATATGGCACCGACGAACCGCAGCTTCTACTACTCCTACAACGGCCCGGAAGAGATTGTATGGCGCATGGAGATGCACCTGCGCAAAGCGAAAGCAGCAAACGAAAGCCAACCGCAAAGAAACGAATGCTGAACTCACACTATCCGCAGCCTAATGGACAACAAAGATATTGTATATTCGTCGGCAAAAAGCGCCAGCAGCTATGCGATTGCCAGCATCGCCGTCGTCGGCATACTTGCAGGGCTAAGCCTAATCCTGCCACAGAGCAGTTTCCTTAATGTCGTGATTACAGGGGGCGCTATGGGTGCATGTATCGCGGTATGCGTCATGCTCCTCAAACGCTCGTCGATTAGCTTAAGCAGCGAGGGGCTGACACTGCGCAGGTGCGCTTCGGTGAATGGGAAGAAGCAAAAGGATCTCCGGTTGGCATGGACCGGCATCGAGAAGGTGCGCTGCACTGAAGAAAGCCGAGCTATCATCACGCTGAACGATGGCTCGCAGGTAGAGGTAAGGCTGAAGTGGCTGTGTCCGACATACTGCAGCCTCTTCTTCCACACCGAAGAGATTGCGCAGCGCATGGAGCTTTACGTGCGCAAAGCGAAAGCATCAAAATAGAGCCAACTGGCGCACCCCTTGCTGGCAGTAGTGCTGGTAGGGGCAGGCGTAGGGCTCGAGGCAATGCTGCCCCGTGGGGGTGGCAGGCTCGCCATGGGCGAGGATGTCCTTCATAATGGCGATGTTCGCTGCCACCGTGTCGGCTTGGGCGGCGAGTTCGTCCGTCAGGTCGACGATGGAGAAACGCCCGTTGGGAAATTCAGCATGCTCCGTATCCTCGGACTGGCCAGCAGCGTGGACTATGCAGAAGCTGTTCACACGGCAGCAATGGGAGACGACGTAGTACTGCACCGCTGCATCGCGGCGGTAGGTGTCGGTGAGGGTCGAACCCGACTTCACCTCGAAGATGTCGAGGCTGCCGTCCTCGCATCGGCGCACCACATCGGCCAGCACCAGCACTTGGTCGTAGAGGAAGCCCGCCTCGAAGAGGACAGCGTCTGGCGTGGTGGCGAGCAAGTCGGCGGTGAGTGCGGGGTAGTCGTCCACCTTGCGTCCCAGCCGCTCGGCGATGTCAATACCGTTGGCAAAGTGTGCCTTGAAGGCATACTCGAACTCGCGACCAGCGTCGAAGCGGCGCATCTGCTCGCGCGTGTAGCGCGCCAAGCCGGGGCGGTAGACATCCAGCCAGAGGGCTCGATCGCATTGCAGCCCTCGGATATACTTGCTCTTGGACAGGAGGTGTGACATGGGGTGGAGGAGGTTATGCCTGTAGGCTGTCTATAAAGTCCATTATCTCCTCCGCCTTCGTGTTCACCCGCAAGCCCCCATCGGTGCGGAGCATCCCCTCGGCACGCATCTGCGAGAGCTGATTGAGGAAAGCATCGTAGAAGCCGTCCTGGTTCAGCAGCAGTATAGGTTTCTGCATCTGGTGCAGCTGGTTGGCTACCATGACTTCGGAGACCTCGTCGAGGGTGCCGATGCCGCCGGGGAGGGCGATGAAGAGGTCGCTCTCGCGCAGGATAAAACTCTTGCGCTCGGCCATGCTGTCCACGCGCACCAGTCGGCTGACGGGCTGCGAACCGATAATCTCTTCGCTGAAGAGCGTGGGTATTACACCCATCACCTGGCCGCCTTCGGCCAGTGCGGCACCGCTCACCTCGCCCATAAGGCCGAGGTTCGAGCCTCCGTAGATAAGCGTGTGTCTGCGCCGTGCTATATGGCTGCCGATCTGACGCGCTGCTTGGGCGTGTATGGTGTTGTGGGGGTGCGACGACGCGCAAAATACCGCTATGTTCATATATATGTATTTCTTTTTGTAATTCTAATGCACATCTATGCCTTCGAAATACAGCTCGGTAATGGCCGCGTTGGTGTACTTGCGGCCAGGGTATACCTCCATAATCTCGAAGCAGAGCGTCCACGGGGCGGTGCGCTCCTCGTCGTGGATAAAGCCAAGCACGCCCACGTCGAACTCCTGCAAGTCGCGCGTGTCGTCTAAAAGCAAGTCGGCGTATCGCTTGCCGTCGTAGTACACGCGCAGCTGCTTCACGCGCGAGTAGTCCAGCCAGTCGTCGGCAGTGCGCAGGTAGCCATTGTGTATAAGCACAGTAGTGATGCGTGGACAGCGTGCAGGGAACGTGTAGGTGAGCATCGCCCCTACCCCGTTGTTATCCTCGGCGGTAAGCCATGCGCTGAAGATGTCCCAGTCGTGGGCATTCGCACCAATGTAAGTGGTGCTGTCGGCAGCCTTCGCCGATGTGGCAGTGACGGTGTCAATCATGCCACCGCAATACCAACTGCAGGCAGAGGAATAGAAGTGCATAAACACCTCGTCATATTCCATTAGGTCGACCATCCTGCGCTGCTCCTCCGTCAAGCCGTCGTAGCCCAGCGAGTCAAGCATATCCCACACCTCCTCCGCCTGTCCGAGGGCAAGATCCGGCACCGCAACTGTTTCCTTCGGCGATATGCTCCGCACCCCGCTACAGGCAGTGGTCGCCAGCAGGAGCGAAGATAACGCAATAGCAAAAATATGAGAGCACTTCATACTTCAAATTCTTCGGACCAGCCGTGGCCGAGGTCCCAGTGGTAGTCCACAACAAACTCGAAGTCGATGGGTAGGTTGAATTCGTCCTCTATCAATTCGTGGAGGTGATTGGCATCCACATCATTCAGCCAATGGCCGACACATACATGGAAATGGTCGGATGACTCGTCGAGGAAGATCCGACCACGAGGGATAAGCGTGTAGTTGTGTTCTTTATAAAATATGGAAGTAGTGTCGCCTTTGGCTTCGGCGCGGTGGTGCTGTTTCTGCCAATAAGTTTTGTGCAGTTTTGAGATGGTGGCACGCCCATTGATGAAGATGGCTTGCTCGGCATCCATCTTTTCCACGCCAAAAAGCGATTGGTTGGAAGTGTCGTACCAAAAGATACCAACTTTCGGCTTGCCATTGTCCAAGAATGGCGACATGGAGTCGATAAGACTCTGATG
>JAFVAM010000096.1 GCA_017480525.1 Bacteroidales bacterium
CCTCGGCCCAGTTGAAGAGGTTGGCGCCAAAGGTGAGGGTTGTGTTGAAGCGGAAGGTGTTGGAGTTGTCGACATCGATGCCGAGTTTGTTTTCCAGCGACTTGCAGAGCAGGCCGCGGTCGAACTGTCCGTGGAGAAGCAGGCCTGCCCGGAAGATTTTGGCGAAGCTGTAGCTGGCGCCGATGTTGATTTTGGTGGGGATGGAGTACCAATAGTCGCCGGTGTCGATGCGCGTGGGCGTCATGCCGTTGAGTTTTTCGCGGAGAAGAGTGGCGATGGAGTCGGTGCTGAAACTGCCGTTTTCGAGCATGGAGTTGACATCCAGTCCGCTGAAGGTGATGACGCCGGGACCGCTTTCGGGGCTCCAGGAGGTGACGTTGTTTTTCCAATGGATACCGGCGGAGAGGTCGTTGAGGGCCACGGAGAAGGTGAAGGGACCCATCTCGTATTTGGCACCGAGGTCGAAGGCCAGGCCGGTGTTGGCTTTGCCGAGGTTCAGGAGGTCGCCGAATTTGACGATGAAACTGTGCTGCGAGGTGTCGTAGGGGGCGAAGGTGGCGGACTGGACATCATAGTAGATGCTGGCCGAGACGGAGTCGAGATTGGGGTCGGTGTTGACGACCACTTTGGTGTTGTCGGTCTGCACGTTGGCGATGCCATAGAGCAGTTTGGCGCGGAGGCCGACGGTGAGGTGGAGGGGTTCGATTTCGTAGGCGGCGCCGACGCCGGTTTCGAGGTAGGAGGTGGCGTTGAGGATGTCGCCGTTGACGATGTCGACCACAGACTTGGTCTCTCCGTCGCTGTCGACATTGCCTTCGACGAGGGCGTTGACGGTGGAGATGGGCAGGCCCAGGCTGACGTTGTTCACCAGACGGGTATGGACATTGAAGTAGATGCTTTTGATTTTCATGCCGAAGCCAAGGATGTTGACGTTGGCTCCGAGGCGGAATTGGTTGTTTTCATTGAGGGATTGCAGCATGTGGCTGAGGTCGACGACGGTGGTCTCGGTGGTTTTGTCGTAGCGGATGATGTCGTTCATGGCCAGGGGGCTGCCGAACTGGAGGTCGAAGCCGGGGAGCATGAAGTAGATCGTGTTGTTGGTGGGGAAGAAGGCAGGATTGTAGAGGGTGGACTGCGGGGTGCGCAGGGTATGATAGAAGAGGTTGTTGGTCTCGTCGAACTGGGCGCGGACTTGGGTGCCGAAGGCGGCTGCCGCAAAGGCTATCAGGAAAAGGCGTTTTTTCATTGTTTTGTCCTCCATAATGTGTGTTTGTGGTTGGGATTAAAGCAGGCCGTCGTCCGTTAGGCTGATATCGACAGCGACAGAGGGATGTACGCGCAAGAAGACTTTGATTTTCAGGAAGTCGTCACGACGGATGGAGACGTGGGTGTTGCGGCTGTTGATTTTGAGGTTCACCTTGATGGTCTTGGCCTGGGAGAGGAGCTGGAGGTCGTCGGCATCGAGGTGCGTCTCGAGTATGGAGCGGCTGCTGCCGAAGGCGACGGTGTCCAGCGGATTGTTGGGGTTGGCCATGAGGACGGGGGCTTTGACAAGTTCGTTGCTGAAGAGGGTTTTCAGGTCGCGTCCGTTGGCGTCCTTGAGGATGGCGTCGAGGGTCATCTCCAGGGGTATACCGTTGTCGAGCGTCATGCGGAGCAGGCTGGAGTCGACGTCGATGGAGAGGCCTTCGGAGACGTTTTGGCCGATGGAGTTGAGGTCGACTTCGGCGAGACCGTCGCCGAGGTCGAGGTTGTAGCTGAAGGAGAGGTCGTTGAACTTCACGCTGAGGGGCATGTTGAGATTGATGTCGGCGCTATAGATGAAACGCGTCATGCGGACACTGTCGAGCACCTGGTTGAAGGGGAGTGAAGAAATGTCGGAGTTCTGGACGTCGGAGGAGACCTGGAAGCGGAGGCGGTAGGTGGCATAGACGCGGCGCGGCATGTCGTTGATGATTCTGGCGATGTCAACGCTGTCGAAGTGACGCTCGAAGCCGTCGGTGATGTCGTTGATGACGACAGGGTCTACCGAAAGACCACTGAAGGTCTTTCGGACGCCGTCGTGGTCGTCGTAGGAGATGGAGAGGTTGTCGAACTGGGCGTGGATGTATGGCACGAGGGTGTCCCAGAGGTCGCCATAGGCACTCACGCCGAGGGTGAGCCAGATGTGGCTGATGTCGATGCCGCCGTTGAGCTGCACATCGTTAAAGAAGTCGACGTCGATGGTGTCCATCACGATGGTGTCCTTGTAGTACCATATAGGTTCGTCCTTGGCACCGACGTGGTGTTGCCGAATGACGGGAGCCGACGAGAAGGAGGGCATGTTGCTCAATGCATAGATGGTGTCGCTGCCAGTGGCCTGGTATTGCACGGTGATGACCTCGTCGTCGGTGATGATGCCCTGGTATTGTTCGCTCAGGCGCGAGAGGATGTCGTTGATGTTCATTTCGCCATAGGCGACGGGGACACCGTATTCCGGGTTTACCGAACCTGTGACGTGTATCGGGTGACGGAGAAGTTCAAGGTCGTCGCTGCGCAAGCACGAGGAAAGCAGCCCCACGGCGGCGACAATCAGCACGAAAATTCTGTTTTTTTTCATGATTTTCCTTTTTTTAGTGTTTCTATTCCAGATGGTTAAATCTATTTTTATAATAATTGCACTTTGCAAATATACGAAAAAAAGTTGACATGCGCCTCTTTATTGTCTCCAATATGCGGTTGATGGAAGCAAGGGGGGCGAGGAAGGCTGTTTCCGGTGGGGGGGGAGGAAGGGTGGACAATCAGTCGCACAGGACGTAGAGGTCGTCGCGCTGGTTGAGGAAGAGGATGGGCCGACTGGCCACGCGCTGCAAGAGGCGTACGGCGAGGCTCGGGGTGAGGAGGTCGACAAGGTCGCTGTTGCGGATGTCGGGAACCATGGCCACGAAAAGGTCCCAATCGGCGAGACCCACGGCCTTGAGGTCGGGGTTTCCATATTGTTTGCCCTGAGGCAGCTGGCGGAGGGAATAGTCGAGGGAGAGGGAGGAGAAGACCTTGTCGAGGTAGCGTATATTGTTGTGGCAGCGAGAGAGGAGGGTCTGGTCGGTGTAGGGCTGGTGAAGCACGAGGATGCTGCTGCCGCAGAAACGTGCCATGTAGGAAGCCCAGAGGAGTTTCTCCTTGCTCTCGCGCTGGTGGTCCAGTGTGAGGGCGACGTTGCGAAGGGCGGGCAGGCCGTCGGCGACGGCGGCAAGGGGTATGGCGATATAGGCTATCTTGGACTGGCGAAAGTTGCGCTGGAGCTGGCGTGGATTGGCGAAGGCACCGCGCGGAGCGCGGACGTCGTAGGGGACGATGGCCAGGACGGCGTTGAAAGCCACGGGGAGGGCCTGGACGGCCGACGGCCAGTCGCTTTTGAGCGCCACAAAGGGGATGCCCACCGAAGCCACCCATTGGTCGGCATCGGGGCTGCAGGTGAGAAGCAGAAGACCTTTGCGGAAACGTGTGGAGAGGAGCTGCGCTGCGGGCAGGAGGGCGAGGGCGTCGCTCTGGCTGTCGGCACAAAGGGCTATGAACTGGTCTCTCTGGGGCTTGCTGTTGGTGGGCTGTGCCATTGGGAATGTCAACGGATGAGGGTGATGTCGCCTTTGAAATCGGTCTCGATGTTGTTGTGGCAACGGATGCGGAGGGTGTAGGTATATACTCCCGGAAGGCATGCGTTGCCGCGGAAGGTGCCGTCCCAACGGCAGTCGTTGAGGTCGCTGGATTCGTAGACACACTGCCCCCAGCGGTTAAAGATGGCCACATGGACCTCGGAAAGGAGGGGGCTGGAGAAGTCGACGACGTCGTTGATGCCGTCGTTGTTGGGAGTGAAGGCGTTGGGGACAAAATATTCTGGCTGGCCACAGTGGATGTCGGTGCAGCGGATGCAGACGGTGTCTGTCGCGCGGCATCCGTCGGACGAGTTGGCGGCGACGGTGAAACACTGGAGGGTGTCAGAGGGGGTGGCAATGGTGTTGGGCGAGGCGGGAGACTCGACATCGGCGGCGGGCGACCAGGCGTAGACGGCACCGGGGATATTGGTGGAGTGGAGGGTGACGGACTGGCCGAGGAAGATGCTGGAACGGTCGGACCAGGCGCGGAAGTTGTCGAGGGCGTGGCTGCGCACGATGGTGGTGGTGTCGCGAAGGGGGCAGCCCTGCGCGGTGAGGAGGGTGGTGTAGGTGCCTTCGCAAAGTCCGTCGATGAGGGTGTCCGTGGGCTGGGCGCCAAGGTTGTAGCGGATGCGATACCACCCGATGCATGTGTCGCTGCAGAGGGCAGGGGAGACCTCTTTCTCATAGCGCGGCGTTTCGGGGTTCTGAAGGGTGAACTGCTGCACGAAGGAGCATCCGTAGCCGTCGACGGAGAGGGTATATCTGCCGGAGCCGAGGTTGGAGAGGCGTATGGTGCGTCCGTCGTAGTTCCACGGGACAGAAGGGGAAAGGGTCACGGTGATAGAATCGGTCAGTATGCCGGTCCCGAGGTGGAAGTAGGCACCGCCGTCGTTGTAGTCGTGGCAGGAGACAGGGGTGGTCTGCCAATGGTCGATGAGGGTGTAGTTACGCACCTCGAATGTGTCCACCTCGTTGCATCCCGGCGTAGAGATGCGCAGCAGATAGATTCCCGTCTCGTTCACCCAGGGATTGGCCACCGTGGAGTCGCTCACAGTGCCTCTGAACCACTGGTATACGGCGCCAATCTGCGGCTGCATCCCAATCTGGATGCGCGTGTCGGCACAGGAGATGAGCGGGGCGAAGTGGTAGCCTCCGTCGTCGATGACATGCAGCGTGTGGCGCTGGGTGTCGACTTCGGAGCATCCGCCCGGGAAGCGGGCGATGAGGGTGACGGTGTAGATGCCACCCTGCGAGTAAGTGTGGGTGGGGTTGCGCTCGGTGGAGGTGGTGCCGTCGCCGAAGTCCCAGTGGAAGGAGGTTCCGCGACCGGTGTTGTGGAAGTCTACCGTGTAGGGGGCGCAACCTGCCGTGGGCGGCACGAACTCGGCCACGGGGAAGTTGTCGGTGACGTTGAATCGGAAGACGCTGTTGTTGCAGTTGGAGGAACGGTTGCTGTCGCACCAGGCGTCGGCGGTGGTGGGGAACCCCTGTGTGCCGCCGCAGGAGGCGCAGACCGACTGGTAGAGGGTGGCCAGGCGGTCGAAACGCGAGGTGCCGCCGTCCACATGGTCGGCGCCGTTGCCTCCATAACCCGAGGTGTTGTGCAGCTGTCCGAAGAAAGAGGCGAAATCCAGCGAATTGGCGTTTTCGTCGAGGCTCATGATGTAGAAGTCTTGCCCGTCGGTGGAGTCCATCCAAGCATTGGGCGTCACCTCCATGCCTGCCGTACCGGCGGTGTACCACTGTGTGTTTCCGTAGCCCACAAAGTCGCGACCCCATCCGGCCAGGTAGACCCTGTTGCAGATGTCGGCGGCGAAAGCCGTGGGGGAGAGGTTGATGCGGCCGGAGGTGCCGAAGAGAGTGCTCCAGATGCGGTCGCTGAGGTCGGGCAACATGCGCATGAGGAGCATGCCGCTGTTGTAGACGCTGTAGCCGGCGTTGTAGATGAAATTGCTGCTGCCCGCCGGCTGGGTCTGGCCGAAGAGGAACACCTCGTCGTGCTTGCCCGTGCGGACGAAATAGAGCTGGTCGTAGAATCGCTGTCCCACGAAGGTGGAGGCCATCAGGCGGTCGCCGTTGTAGGATATTTTGCTGACAAAGCCGTCGGCAGAGCCGCCGCCGTAGCTCGACTGCCAGGCACCTTCGGTCGTGGGGAAGTTGGGGCTGTTGGTACCGCCGCAAACAAGCAGGTTGTAGGCCGAGTCGACGTCGATGCTGTATACGGCATCGTCCTTGTAGCCACCCAGGTAGGTGCTCCACAGGAGGGTGCGAAGGTTATGGTCGAGTTTGAAAACCACGCCGTCCTGTCCTCCGCGGTAGGTGGGTTGCAGGCTCCCGGCCCCGGTGGGGAAGTCCTGGCTCATGGTGGTGCTGCCTATGTATACGTTGTTGAGGTTGTCGGTGATAAGCTCGCCGCGGGCGCCGTCGCCGTAGTTATAGTAGAGCGAGTCGTTGCCCATCATCAACACCATGTAGTTGTTGTTGTAGTATTGGCGGAAGTTCAGTCCGTCGTTGCCACTGCCGCCGATGTAGGTCGACGCCTGCAGCTGAGCGCCGTCGGCGCTGAAACGGCTGACAAAGATGTCGCTTCCGTTGGCATAGCTGATTATGGAGGATTCATAGTATATCGTCTGGCCGCCGGCGTGCTGTGTCTGGTATGCTCCGGGGGTCACCGGGAAGTCGTCGGACCCCGTGGTGCCGAAGATGATGAGCTCATCGAAGGTGTTGACAAAGAGGCTGTGCGGCATGTCCGACGAGCTGCCGCCGAGGTAGGTGGCGTAGAGACGCTGGCTGCCGGTGGAGTCGTACTTGAAGATGCCCACATCCACGCTGCCGCCAGGCTGCTGCTGGTAGGCTCCCAGCGAGACGGGGTAGCCCAGCGCGAAGACGAGGCCTGCCGTGTAGACATTCTTCTCGGAGTCGTAGGCCGCCGTGGTGCCCCAGTTGTCGGCCGTGGAACCTGTGTAGGTGGAGAAAATGAGCACGGGGTCTACCACCAGCTCGCGGCTGTGGTCGTAGTCGCCGAGGTCCACCCACACCTTCCATCGCCCTTCGCCGTTTTTCTTCACCCTCCATTCGCTCTTCACCTCCTTGCGTGCGGCGGCGCTTTTCTTGGAACCATATTCCTGATACACATACGGCTTGAGTTCCACCACGTCGCGCACCGAGGTGCGCACCACCAGATTGCCGTCGCGATTGACGCTCACGCCCTCTGCTCCTTCGTATTCCCACGCAATGGCTCCGGCGTCGGCTCCGGCGTCCACAATGAAGTTGTATTTCAACGCCTCGCGACCTCCATATATCTCCAACGCCACACCGGGATATAGGCCTTCGTATCGCGCCGCGGCATAGCCGCCCACATGCTGGCGCCAGCGCGAGGGGTCGTCGCCGAGGTAGTAGTTCTGATAGCCTGCCAGCCGTTCGAAGCCTTGCGGACGCGACGGAGTGGCGCCGAGGAAGTGCATCTTGTAGGCGTGGCAGCGCGGAAGGTCTTTGCCGGGGGCGGGGTGGGTGAGGGGTTCGCGGAGAGCCACGGTGATGCCGTCCTGCTCCAAGAAGAGGGCTGCGTCGTGGAGCTGCACCTCGAAATTCACGCGCGAATTCCACTGCCCCAGGTTCTCGACAAACTGCACCATCGTGCCGGCTCCGAGGGTGTCGCGGTCGTTTCTCGAATATGCCGACATGTTGGCTACCAACATTATAGCCAGCGCAATCCATCGTACTATGCCCTGTTTACGCATCGATTCGTGTGTGTGAATTCGACTGCAAAAATACACTCTTTTTTAAATATATGCAAATTTAATTTTCATTTTCATTTTGCGGACCATCGATGTGGTAACCCATAGAGGCATCGCCTCATTGTGATAGCCACACGAAAAAAAGATGGAGAACATTTCTGTTCTCCATCTTTCGTGACTCCTGCAGGATTCAAACCTGCAACCTTCTGATCCGTAGTCAGATGCTCTATTCAGTTGAGCTAAGGAGCCATCTGCTGTTTCGGGCTTTTCTTTCCCTGAAAGCGAGTGCAAAAGTACGAACTTTTTCTATACTGACCAAATTTTTTTTGATATTTTTTCTGCCATTTCTTGCTCTTTGCTATTTATCAACAATTTACAGGCGAATTTTTTTCTGCTCTCTTTGGTTCAGACAGCCGTTTTTCCATACACTTCACGGTATAAAAGATTGCGAATTTCGCAAAATTCGTCGTCGTCGAGTTCATACTTCGACATGATAATCATCTTAACTTCCTGACCCCCTTTGCGATAAGGCGGTTGCACGTATTCCTGTGGGTTGCTGAACAGTCCCATGCTGGCGTAGAATTCTATGCGGTGCTCGGCCTCTTCGGTCTCTGGGGTCTCCACTTCAAGCACCACCTGTTCAGTCTGTTGCGACAGGAAGTTGAGGAATGCAGCCTTGCCCAGTCCCTGGTTGCGCAGGTCCTCGGCGATGGCAAAATGCTCGATGTAAACAAGGTCCTCGAAGGTCCAGTAGGTGAGGATGCCCACCGGTTCGTCGCCATTCTCGGCCACGAGGAAATGGAATTTGCCGGCATCACGGTGCCGGAGACTAGAGAAGGGCGGGCGTTCCTGCTCGGGAAACGCCTCTTCAAACAGGCTTTGCGCAAAGTGCGAGTGGTCGCTTTCTGCTAATGTTGTAAAAGTTATCATTTATAAAAAACTAAAATTATTGATTTCAAATCTGAGGTTCAGGCAGTGGTTCCACCCCATGGCGGTGTAGTCGGGGAGGACGGTCTTGCTGTGGTGGCAGGTGTAGCCCAGTTTGATGGCTCCGACACCCTCCATGCGGTAGCCAACATAGCCGCTCATGAAGACACCCCATCCGATACCGCCCTGGTTCACATATTCGTAGTCGCCCACGCCAGCGTCGGGTGTGCGGCCTCCCCACACGTCGAGAATCGAAAAACTCGAACCGTTGATTTCCATCAGGTTGTCCCTCACCTTGGTGTTGTTCAGGTTCAGCCCCAGGTCCACCTCCACGCATAGCCCCGCCCCGATGTCGACGGTGCGTGTCAGCGCCAGGTCGATGTAGATGCGGTCCTCTTTGCCGAGCATGCCGCAGCGCACATACTGGTTGCTGCCGAGGCGTCCCGTGCCGTTGTTGCTGCTGAGGTTGAAGGCTCCGATGGCTTCGAGGCGCGCCATGTCGAAGCGCAGCAGCCACCCGAAGCCGCTGGCGTAGTCGTAGCGCAGGCCGAGGCCTATGTTGTACGATGTGCGGTAGTACATCTCCGGGTATTCCGCCACCTGCAGCTCGTTGTAGCTCCCCACGGCCGGGGAGATGAGTCCGTCGGTGCGCAGGTCGGTCCATATCTGTGTGCCATAGGTATTGCTGTGGAGCACACGCTCTATGGTGTTGGCATTGGACGGCCGTCCGGAATAGAAATTGGCAGAGACATCGTCGGCCCACATGGCGCCGGCGTTGGCAAAAACAGAAAGTCCCGTAGGCCCGCGCCTCGGCACTCCGTCGTCGTCGGCCATTGAGGCCGTCGACGCCATCAGCAGCACCATCGCTATGCACATCCTCTTCATATCACGTCTCCTCTCTCTTTGACGATGCTGGCCAGCAGGGCTTTGGCCCTCAACAGGCGCACCTTGACGGTGCCCAGCGGCAGGCGGAGCCGCTCGGCGATTTCCTCATAGCTGAGGTCCTCGTAGTAGCGCAGCTCTATGATGCGACGGTAGGGCTCCTTCAGGCTCGCCACCACCTCTTTCAGCGCCGCGTCGCGCTGCAGGCGTATCATCGCCTCCTCGGGGTTGGGCTGGCCGGAAGGTATCTGGTATTCGACAAACTCGTTGTCGTTTGTGCGCGTGATGCTGCTCAGCGACACCGTGTCGGGCTTCCGTTTGCGCACGTAGTCTATATACGTGTTCACCCCGATGGAGAAAAGCCACGAACTGAAGGTCCCCGTGGGGGAATAGCGGTGCAGCTGAAGGAAAGCCTTGCTGAAAGTCTCCATCGTCAGGTCGTCGGCCGTCGTGGCGTTGTGCGTCATGCGGAGCAGAAGGAGATAGAGCGGCTCGCGATAGGAGGCCATGAGGGCGGCATAGGCCCGGTGGCTCCCCTTGTCGCGGGCGTCGCAGACGAGTTGGTAGTCTCGTTGCAAACGGCTGTTGGTCTCTACTTTGGCGTCCATCTTTGTCCTTCGTTGGCTTTCGGCATCTCCACCTCGTCGCACCCTCCGCAACACCCTATTTGCCGAATTTCCTGTTGCTATTTAACGGCGTTAAGACCAAAATAGTATTTGCGATGGCAAAATAAATTTCATAAAAGGGTGCCGCCAGGTACACCAGGCCGCCGTCAAACCGTTTGCAGAGCTGGGCGAAGGCCACTATCTGCCACGCCCATTTCACCGCCACCGCCACCAGCACCAGCCCCCACGGCATCGTGCCCAGCACTATGGAGGCCACACACATGCCGTAGAACAGCGCCATGCTGATGGGCAGCAGGTCCTCCATCATGCGGCCGCCAACGCTGTGCCAGTTGCGCGTCGACACTCGCGCAAGGCGCACCTTGTGCCATTCGGAGAAGCTCTTCTTGGGTTCTGTGCGCAGACAGGCGTCGCTGCCGATGCTCACCGCCGTGTTCGTCCGCGTGGCGTTCTGATAGACGAAGAGGTCGTCGCTGCCTCCGGCCACGTTGTAGTGGTTGATGAAAGCCCCGCGGTCGAAGAAGAAGCTTCGCCGATAGCTCAGGTTGCGGCCCGAGCCTGTGTAGGGGTGTCCCATCAGGGCGCAGCCCAGATAGTGCGAACTGTAGGCCAGATTGTCGTATTGCTGAAGCAAGCCGAGCATGGTGTTCTGTCGGTTCAACCCGCAGTAGCCCAGCACGATTTTGGTCTCCTTCTTCGAGTATCCCTTCACCATGCCGCGCAGCCACTGCATGTTCTTTGGAGTGCAGTCGGGGTCGGCCAGCAGCAGTATATCGTTCTTCGCACTTTTGATGCCTATGGAGAGGGGGTATTTCTTGCCCTGGAAGAGGTTCACGTCCTCGCGGAAAGGCACCACCTTCAGGTGGGGATAGTAGTCCTTGAGCAGCTTGAGCACGAACCGGGTGTCGTCGCGGCTCAGATAGTCCACCACAACCACCTCGAAGTCAGGGTAGTCCTGTTCGAGCAGATAGACCAGGTTTTCCTTGAGCCATTCGGCGTCGTTGTGAGCCGTCAGCACCACGCTCACCGGCGGCAGCGTCTCCTTCGCGCCCTCCGCAGCCGTGGCGTCGCCCTTGCCCTTGCGTTGCCAGAGGCCCACGCGGAAATGGATCATCCCGTAATACAGGCAGCAAATCGCCAGCGACGCGAGCATCAGCACTGTGAATACAATAGATTGTGTATCAGTCAGAAAATGCGAAAAGTCGAACATTTGTGCACAATTGTTTTAGCCCACAAAAATACGTATTATTTGTTTATGCCATCCCGTCCCGCGCCCGAAAATATCAACAAGTATTCAACATCTCGCCGCTGTCCGCATCCCTCCCCGTCGCCCCCTCCCGTCGGCACAGCCAGCCCTGCCTCCCACCACATTCTTCGTGGCCTTTTCGCCACACCAACCCCCTACCAAGCCCCTACCAACACCTTATCAAGTCCTACCGTGGTAGGAGTTGGGTAGGAGTTGGTAGGGTGTTGGCAAGGTGATGGTATGCAGTTTGTGGCTGCTGTGTACCAACAGGATAGGTTCGTTTTGGGGGCTGTTTTCGGGGAGGATGCGTGGTATGTGTCACTTTTTGGTTACATCTTCTTTCCGCGCCATGCAATTTTTTCGATTTGGGGGACGTTGTCAGGGGGTAGGGAGAAACGCTCCTCATGCGACACTTCCGGCACTTGCAGTGCCTGCATCGAATTCGACATCGAGGACGGGAATGTCCACAATGCGGTTCTCCCCGGAGGCTGCAACGGCAACCTTCAGGGTGTCGGACGTTTGGTGGAGGGGTCAGAGCCGACGGCCCAGTTTTTCCATCAGGCCGCTCTTCCATGTGGCATAGTCGCCAGCGAGGATGTGTGTCCGTGCCGCGCCGACAAGCCACAAGTAGAACTTGAGGTTGAATATCGAACAAATCTGAAGGCCAAGGATTTCCTCGGCGCGAATCAGATGGTGCAGATAGGCGAGGGTGTAGGGGGTGGACTGGGGAGGGGCGGAGGCGGCCAGTGGCGAAGGGGACTGCTGTTCGAAGGTGGACAGGGGTTCGAAGCAGCTCTCCCATTTCTTGTTTTTGATGTTGATGGTGCCTTCGGCGGTGAAGAGCAGGCCGTTGCGTCCGTTGCGCGTGGACATGACGCAGTCGAACATGTCCACACCCCTGTCGATGGCTTCCAGGATGTTCTGCGGTGTGCCTACGCCCATGAGGTAGCGCGGGCGGTCCGTGGGGAGGATGGCGTTGACAACTTCTATCATCCTGTACATCACCTCGGTAGGTTCGCCCACGGCCAGTCCGCCGATGGCGCAGCCTTCCGGCTCCTTGGAGGCGATATATTCGGCCGAAATCCTGCGCAGCTCTTCATATTGGCATCCCTGCACGATGGGGAAGAGGGCTTGGTGGTGGCCGTAGAGGGGTTCGGTTTCGGCGAAACGTTTCAAGCAGCGGTCGAGCCAACGATGGGTAAGTTCCATGCTTTGTTTTGCATAGCGCATGTCGGCGTCGCCGGGGCAGCATTCGTCGAAAGCCATCATGATGTCGGCGCCGATGACGCGCTCGATGTCCATCACCTTCTCCGGGGTGAAGAGGTGGCGGCTGCCGTCGATGTGGCTGCGGAAGGTACACCCTTCCTCCTTGATTTTGCGGTTCTCGGCAAGGGAGAAGACCTGGAAGCCGCCGCTGTCGGTGAGCAGCGGACGTTCCCATCCGTTGAACCTGTGCAGCCCCCCGGCCTGACGCAGGAGGTCGCAGCCGGGGCGCAGGTATAGGTGGTATGTGTTGCCGAGGATAATCTGTGCGCCGATGTCGTTGCGCAACTCGTGTTGATGCACAGCCTTGACCGTTCCGGCGGTGCCCACGGGCATGAAGATGGGTGTCAGGATGTCGCCGTGGTCGGTGTGGACGACACCCGCGCGGGCGCCGCCGTCGGTGGCTTGCAGGTCGAAAGTCAGCCTGCCGCTCATTGTGCAAGGAGTTCTTTGGCGAGGGCGAGGGCGTTGTCGAGGCCGTCGGGATTCTTGCCGCCGGCGGTGGCGAAGTGGGGTTGTCCGCCGCCGCCGCCCTGGATTTCCTTGCCGAGGGTGCGGACCATCTGGCCCGCGTTGAGGCCTGCGTCGACGCGCCCCTGTCCCAGCACGATGAGGAGGGCGGGCTTGCCGTCGGTCACGCTGCCGAGGACCACGGCCATGTCGGCATGGTCGGCGCGGAGGGACATGACGGCATCCTTGAGGGCGTTGACGTCGGTGTCCATGCGCTGGATGAGCACGGGATTTGCGGCGAGCTGCGCGGCGATGCCGCGGGCCACGCCGAGGGCTTTCTCCTTCTTCAGGGTTTCGACGGCGGTCTTGAGGGCGGCGTTGTCGTCCTGGAGCTTCTGGATGGCCACGAGGGGGTCTTTGCCGCCTTTGAGGAGGTCGGCGATGGCGACGAGCTGCTCCTGCTGGCGGTCGGCGAAGTCGGTGGCGGCCTGGGCTGTGACAGCCTCGATGCGGCGCATGCCGGCGGCCACGGCACCCTCGCTGACGATGCGGAAGGAGCCTATCTGGCCGGTGTTGTGGACGTGGGTGCCGCCGCAGAACTCGACGCTGGGGCCATATTTGACCACACGCACCTTGTCGCCGTATTTTTCACCGAAGAGGGCCATGGCGCCGAGTTCGCGGGCTTCGGCGATGGGCATCTGGCGGTGTTCTTCGAGGGGCAGGCAGGCACGGATCATCTCGTTGACGCGGCGTTCCACCTCGCGGATTTCCTCGTGGGAGAGTTTGGCGAAATGGCTGAAGTCGAAGCGCAGGCGGTCAGGGTCGACACTGGAGCCTTTCTGCTCCACATGCTCGCCGAGGACTTGGCGCAGGGCGTGGTGCATGAGGTGCGTGGCGCTGTGGTTGCAGGCTGTGGCCTGGCGCGCGGCGGCGTCGACGGTGGCGTGGAAGGTGGCGGTGAGGTCGGCGGGCAGATGCTCCACGATGTGGACAGTCAGCCCGTTCTCTTTCTTGGTGGTGAGGATGGGGGTGGCAACGGTGTTGCAACAGACGGTGCCTTTGTCGCCGGCCTGGCCGCCGCTCTCGCCGTAGAAGGGGGTGCGGTCGAAGACCAACTGGTAGAACTCGCGGTCTTTGGCTTTGACGTGGCGGTAGCGGGTGATGCGCACGTCGGCCTCGAGTGTGTCGTAGCCCACGAACTCCTGCTCCACGTCGGGGAGCAACTCCTGCCAGTCGTCGTTCTCCACCTTGGCGGCGCCTCGGCTGCGCTCTTTCTGCTCGGCGAGGCCACGGTTGAAGCCCTCCATGTCGACGGTCCAGCCTTTCTCGCTGGCCATGAGCTGTGTGAGGTCGATGGGGAAGCCATAGGTGTCGAAAAGTTCGAAGGCGAAAGCGCCGTCGATGACCTTGGCGGTTGCGTTGTTGTCTGTTGCAACGGTGTCGCCGCATTCCGAACCTGCGGAAAGGGTGCCGACGTAGTCGTTGAAGCGCTTGATGCCGCCGGCCAGGGTGCGCAGGAAGGCCTGCTCCTCTTCGAGGATGATGCGCTGGATGAGTTCCTGCTGTTTCTGCAGTTCGGGGAACTGGTGGCCCATCTGGCCCACGAGGGTGGGGACGAGGCCGTTGAGGAACGGCTCGGTGAAGCCGAGGAAGGTGTAGCCATAGCGCACGGCGCGGCGGAGGATGCGACGGATGACGTAGCCGGCCTTGACGTTGGAGGGCAGCTGTCCGTCGGCGATGCTGAAGCTCACGGCGCGGAGGTGGTCGGCGCAGACGCGCATGGCGATGTCGGCGTCCTCCTGCCGGCCATAGGTCTTGCCGGCCTTGGCGGCAAGTTCCTGGATGAGTGGCTGGAAGACATCGGTGTCGTAGTTGCTGCGTTTGCCCTGCATCACCATGCAGAGGCGCTCGAAGCCCATGCCGGTGTCTATATGTTTGGCGGCCAGGGGTTCCAGGCTGCCGTCGGCCTTGCGGTTGAACTGCATGAAGACGAGGTTCCAGATTTCGATGACCTGTGGGTTGTCCTTGTTCACCAGCTCTTTGCCGGGGACTTTGGCTTTCTCCTCGTCAGGACGGATGTCGACATGGATTTCCGAACAGGGGCCGCAGGGGCCTTGGTCGCCCATCTCCCAGAAGTTGTCTTTCTTGGAGCCGCGGAGAATGCGGTCCTCGCTGATGTGGGCCTTCCAGAAGTCGTAGGCCTCGGTGTCCATGGCGAGGCTCTCCTTCTCGTCGCCGCCGAAGACGGTGACATAAAGCCAGCTATTGTCGATTTTCATCACCTCGGTGAGGAACTCCCAGGCGTAGGCGATGGCTTCTTTCTTGAAATAGTCGCCGAAGGACCAGTTGCCGAGCATCTCGAACATGGTGTGGTGGTAGGTGTCGTGGCCCACCTCTTCGAGGTCGTTGTGCTTGCCGCTGACGCGGAGGCACTTCTGGCTGTCGGTGGCGCGGGGCCATTGACGCTGCTGGTTGCCGAGGAAGATGTCCTTGAACTGGTTCATGCCGGCGTTGGTGAACATCAAGGTGGGGTCGTTTTTGACGACCATGGGGGCGCTGGGCACCACATGGTGCTGCTTGCTCTCGAAGAAGTCGAGGAATGCTTTGCGTATTTCGTTGCTTGTCATTGGCTGTGAGTGTTTTTTTTCTTGTTCAAAACTCGTCGCGCTCCACCATGAGGATGGCCTGCTGTGGGGCGATGAAGTATTTTTTGCCGTCGTATTTGATTTCCACGGCATTGCGGAGCAGAAAGATGGCCATGTCGCCGGGCTTGACCTGCAAGGGCAGGTAGCGGGGTTCCTTGGCTTCGGGGTTCCAGGCTTCGCCGTCGCTTTCGGCAGGCAGGGCGTAGCCGGGTCCGCATTTAAGGATGTAGCCCGTCTGCACCTCCTCCTTTTCCTGGTAGCCTGCAGGCAGCAGCAGGCCTCCTTTGGTCTTCTTGGTGGCCGCGGCGGGTTCTATCAGCACACGGTCGCCGACGACTATCAGATTGTCTATGTTGCTATTAGCCATATCTCCATATAAAAATTCATTCTGCAAAGATACAAAAAAAATCCCATTTGCTAAAACATATCTATTTATGTGCCGGGCAATAGACTCCAGACCAAAACGCAAGTCACGAATGCAAAGATAAATAAAATCTGCGATACAGCAATTTGAAACCGATTTTTTTTCTCGGCCGGCGGTTGAGTTTGTGCTGGAGTTCAAGCAAGTCCTCGTCCGACCAGAGGGCAAAGGAGGGGGATGGCAGCAAAAATTCCGCCAGGGTCGCCTGGGAGAGGCAGTAGGAACATAAAAGGAACCGCCATGAGGGGGATGTGCCCGGGCGTGGCAGCACAAAAGTGGACTAAAGGTTGATTAGTTGGATATGTTTTGATTCGCAAGGTTGAAGATATGGTTTTCCTTCGAATGTGGCTTCGAGGAGTGCGACGGAGAGGTTGGTTTCGGAGGCTATGAGAAAGTATTGCCCGTCGTCTTTAACCAGTGGAAATGAGGTCAGGTCCACCTTGTCGCCTGGCGCCAAAGGAATAAAATCCAAGTCGTCGAAGAAATAGCAGACAGAGGGCTGACCATCTGTAATCTTCACCGCATTGCAATAAAGCAGTTTGTCGGACACGTTCTTTATTGATATAGAAAGAGTTCCTTCTGGAATGTACGACTTTGCGACCTCAATACCGTTTGCCTCATTGTCGGATTGGGAAGTGTTGGCGAAATGCAAGATGCTTGCGTAGAGAGAGTCATAAATGTCTACCGGGGTTGGGCAGGTGTCGCAGCCTCTTGTCACCACTCCGACAGAGCCATAATGACGATTGTCGCTTCCGCGTTTCTTTATGGATTCAAGAACCGTGGAGTTGAGGGCGGCGAAAACACCCTGTGCATTATTCTCGACGTCGACCAGTCGTTTTTGGACAGAGACTTTCCCGGTTTTCACGGTAACGAACACCCTGCCCGTGCTTCTTTCCACGATGGTCACACTGCCGCCCTTTTTGACGTTGAGAATATCGTCAAGGCCGACATACATCAGGGCTTTGGCTTTGGCCCAATCAACACCATTGGCGCGTCGCAGTGTAACATCGCCCACAACATTCTTGATTTGGTAATTCTGCTGTGCATTGACAATCATCGGTATCACAAGGCACAATACAATCAGTAAACGTTACATTTATTTCTGTTTTTGATTTTGACGGTTATTTTCTTATATAGGGCCACGAACCCGAAATAGATGTCATAGGCCAGCAACCCAATGGCTATCATTGACAATGACGGTGCAAAATCGACACAAAGGTTGTGCTTTGCAAACAATTCGCATCCAATCAAGAAGAAAAGATACAGCGCAAGGATTTGCGCTAAACGGAACAACAGTTTGCCTGTGGCAAGTTGCTTGTCGGACAGGAACAGGTTGAGCGCAACAAAGATGGCACAGAAAACGATGGAAATAAGCCAGTTGAGCCACGTTGGTGTATTCCTGATATTGTGTTTCCCGATGATGGTTTCGAGGATGGCGGCGTGTATTTTCAGGCCGCCCATTGTACCTATCGGCGTTTGGTGCATGTCGAATCTGTTCGCAGTGTCGCCGACAAGTACAACCTTGCCTTTTAGCAGTTCGGTACAATTTTCGTATTGATTGGTAAACATCTCCGCTTCCAAGGTCCAGAAGTCGAGTGCAGGGAAGTAGATGCCAGCAACGTCAGCCTCTCGCTTTTCAATGTCATACCCTGCCACTTTCGCCACTTCTGCGGCGAAAGATGGATATACAGTGTCGACGACATCGAATTGCATACGATAGTTCCTTATCACGCCGTCCTCCAAATTCACCATGCCTCCATGAGACAAGTGGTTGCTGTCGCAGAAATAGGATTTATGA
The DNA here is from genome assembly GCA_017480525.1 of Bacteroidales bacterium. GTDB lineage: Bacteria > Bacteroidota > Bacteroidia > Bacteroidales > P3 > Colimorpha. Next base: position 17,628 of record JAFVAM010000096.1, read on the forward strand.
ATCGCATTATCCTCTATCGGGTCGAAATACTCTGCCATGACAATATTTGTGGCTGACGTGGTTTCAATCAACGAACTGTCACTATCATATTGATATTCAAACATGACGTCGATACCGATGGCTTTTGGCCCAGCCGCTCGTATGTTGTTCAGCAACGCCGTTATATCCTCTCGAGAAAGACCGTCAGCGGCCACAAGGACAATGTCATCGCTGTTTCTCTTGGGTAGGCTGCCGTTCACCACGGAGTAATACAAATCAGAGAACTTATAGTCCTTTACCTCGACGCTGGACTTCAGTGCCAGCATCGAGGTGAAACTATACAACAGGGTTTTCGACATCGCCACCGCCAGCAGTGTAATCACAGCGGTATGGAGTGCCCCACTCAATATCCTTTTGGTTCTTTCGCTTTTCATCGGGCTTATCAATCAAGTCCATCAAGAAGGATAAAGGCCGCCCAGTATTTGGGGTCTTGGTAGGGCTTAATCATCCTGCTTTTACCATTGGTTTTCTTTGACTTGCCTGTAGTAGCCTTTGAGCGGAAGTTCCCCCCAACTCCTCTTTGCTCGTCTCTCTGTCGGCGCAGTTCTATTGCCCATTCCGTTTCGTCAACCTCAAAGTTGCGGACAGATTCCTGTGCCTCCCTCAGTGCTTTTTGCTTTGTCATTTTCTTGATTAGCCAGTTTTCGTAGAATCGAGTCATCAGCATTTGTGTGGCACGGTCGTCCACTTTCCAGAGGCTCATGATGATGGAGTTGACACCGGCTTTCTTGAAACCGCGTTGAAGCCCGAAAACACCGTCGCCTTTCAACTCGCCCAATCCCGACTCACACGCAGAAAGGACAACCAAATCAACGTTCTTCAAGTCAAGTTGGGCAATCTCCGCAGCGGTGAGAATGCCGTCGTTGTAGGTACTTGTATTTGGCATACCATTTTGCAATGTCATATTGGCACCAGCAAAAAGCAACCCCGAACGGGTCATCGACTTATCCTCTTCGACAACGGATTCTCTCTCTGATTTTACCTCTTGATTTCCGTCGTAATAGAAACCGTGAGTTCCTATCTGAATGACATTGACATCGCTACCTGACATCTGTTTGAACGAGAGTTCGGTACCTAAGGAATCTGTAAACATTTTTGTGTTAATAGATGCCCGTTTCATAAAGTCATAGACAGACTTTGCTTCGGCGAGAGTGCCAGGCAGAAAAGCGGCCGTATTTCCTCTACTGAACGAAATCGAACCCGAACTCCATGGGAAATAAGTGAAACTACGTTGCCCGTCGGCTCCACGCAAGGTGGTGTCAATTGTGGCGTCATATCGCAGGCCTCCGTAAATGCTACCGTTCTTAATAGAAGCTTTCTTTTTTTCTTTCGCCAGTTCGCGGGTAGACGAGAGACGATAGAAGTTGTATCTATCCGAAATCAAGCGCGTCGAATCCTCGTAATCCGGCAGAGACTCTATTGCAATATTGTACAACTCGCCCGACGGTGCAAAATAGATTGTTTTTGCGTCATCTAATGTTGTAGACAATCTCTTCCAAATGACGTTCGAAAGACGCGGATTGGAATAAAAATTACTCGATGACAACGATTCTCCCTTTGTCAATTTTGTCAGCACTACTTGTTTTGGAGCAGACCATTGTGGACGTATGATGTATGCCACATATATTGTAGTGTCATTGTCCGTGGTGAATGAGTTGAATTCAATCGCTGCTTCGTCTGATTGAAGCGACTTTTGAACATCAGTCCATTCTATGGACAGGTCTATAAGTTGAGAACCATATGTTTTTACCCTTTTTTTTAGTTTTTGATCGATGACTAATAATCTCTCATATTCCGAATGGCTTTCGTGAACATCGTTAGCAATAATACCCCTTATTGACTGCA